>NZ_JCAFUL010000006.1:0-272922 GCF_059371315.1 Stenotrophomonas sp. YJH_SMC_8
CGGGCGGTTCAGGGAGAATCCGGCGTGGGGACCCAAGCTACTTCTCGGTCGCAAGACCTGGATCCACACGGTCGCCCACGCCGGGCTCTCGGCACCCAAGGTGCCAGATCGGCAAGAGATAAGATCCACGCCATGCGTGGAGGGCGGATCTACGGTTCCTCCAGCGCCTCGAAGCGTTCGGCGAGGTAGTCGATCAGCGCACGCACCGCAGGCAACAGGCCGCGTCGCGACGGGAACACTGCGTGCACGATGCCATGCTTTGGCGCCCACTCCGGCAGCACCGGCACCAGCGCACCGCTGGCCAGCTCGTCGCTGATCATCATCCGCGGCAGCATCAGCAGGCCCACCCCGGCCACCGCAGCGGTGCGCAGCGCGATCATGTCATCGCTGACCAGCCGGGGACGATGGTGCACACTCGCCTGCACGTCCTCCGGCCCGGTGTACTCCCATACATGCTGCTGGCTGGGCGATGCCAGATCCACCGTCGGCATCATCGCCAGGTCAGCCGGCACCTGCGGCGTACCGAGCCGCTGCAGCAGCACCGGACTTGCACTGGTGCACCAGACCCGCCGCGCCAGAACCCGCACCACCAGGTCGCTGTCTTCCAGTGGAGGTGGCCGCACCCGGATCGCCAGGTCCATGCCCTCGCCCACCACGTCCACGCGGCGGTTGGTGGCATCCAGCTGCACCGTCACCTGCGGGTGCAGGGCCAGGAAGTCGGCCAGCATCGTGCCGATGCGCGCATGCAGGATCGCGATCGGGCACGCCAGACGGATGGTGCCGCGTGGTTCGGCGCGTGACATCGCAATCGCTTCTTCGGCCGCTTCTGCCTCGACCAGCATCGCCTTGCAGTGGCGGTAGTAGTCCTGGCCGACCTCGGTGACCGAAAAACGCCGGGTCGAGCGCTGGATCAGGCGCACCCCCAGCCGTTCCTCCAGCAGCGCGATGCGCCGGCTCAGCTTCGACTTCGGCATGGCCAGTGCCCGGCCTGCCTGGGAGAAGCCGCCGTGCTCGACCACCATGGCGAAGTAGAACAGGTCGTTGAGGTCGCAACGGCGGATGTCAGCGATGAACACGGGGCGATCTCCTACGGCGCAAGGCCCCGCCCATTGTTCACCAGATAGGACTATGACGGCAAATACTGGCGTCTACCGGGCCAATTGTCACGACGATATCGTCTTCGCAACGAAGAACAGCGGCCGGCAGCCCCGGCCAGGAGATCGCCATGAAGCGTGTTACCGGTACCTACAGCGCGCCCCGCCCGCACTGGGTGGGCGACGGATTCCCCGCCCGCTCGATGTTTTCCTACAACACCCACGGCCAGCACCTGAGCCCGTTCCTGCTGCTGGACTATGCCGGCCCCTACAACTTCGCGCCCAGCGATACGCCGCGTGGCGTCGGCCAGCATCCGCACCGCGGTTTCGAAACCGTCACCATCGTCTATGAGGGCGAGGTCGCCCACCGCGACTCGACCGGTGCCGGCGGCACCATCGGCCCGGGTGACGTGCAGTGGATGACCGCCGCCTCCGGCATCCTCCACGAAGAATTCCATACACCGGAATTCAGCCGGCGTGGAGGCACCCTGGACATGGTCCAGCTGTGGGTGAACCTGCCGGCGCGCGACAAGATGGGCGCACCTGGCTACCAGACCCTGCTCGACGCAGAGATCCCCTCGGTTGAACTGCCTGAAGGCGCCGGCCGCGTGCGTGTCATCGCCGGTCGATTCGACAGCCACGCCGGTCCAGCGCGTACCCACACGCCGATGGATGTCTGGGACATCCGCCTGCAGCAGGGCCACCACGCCGAGCTGCCGGTGGCCGACGGCCGCACGCTGGCGCTGGTGGTGCTGAAGGGCGTGGTCCGGATCAACGGGGGCCAGCCGGTCGGCGAGGCACAGCTGGTCACCTTCGACCGCAGCGGTGAAGACGTGTTCGTCGACGCCGACAGTGACGCCACCGTGCTGCTGCTCAGCGGTGAGCCGATCGATGAGCCGGTGGTGGGCTATGGCCCGTTCGTGATGAACAGCCAGGCCGAGATCGCGCAGGCGGTCAACGACTTCAACAGCGGCCGCTTCGGCCAGATCGCGCACTGATCGTTTCAAAGCGGCGGGCACTGGCCCGCCGCACCCTCCGGGCCATCGCCCACTTTTTCCAGGAGACTGACCATGAGTACCCCCGCCAACTTCAACGGTGCCCGCCCGGTGATCGATCCGGACAACGCTGCGATGCTGTTGATCGACCATCAGAGCGGCCTGTTCCAGACCATTGGTGACATGCCGTTCACCAGCGTGCGCGCCCACGCCACCGCGCTGGCGAAGATGGCCACGCTGGCCAGGATGCCGGTGATCACCACTGCCTCGGTTCCGCAGGGACCGAACGGCCCGCTGATCCCTGAGATCCACGACGCGGCCCCGCATGCGCAGTACGTGGCGCGCAAAGGTGAGATCAACGCCTGGGACAACCCGGAATTCGTTGCTGCGGTGAAGGCCACCGGCCGCAGGCAGCTGATCATTGCCGGCACCATCACCAGCGTGTGCATGGCCTTCCCGTCGATCGCCGCCGTCGCCGATGGCTACCAGGTGTTCGCGGTCATCGACGCGTCGGGCACTTACTCGAAGATGGCCGAGGAAATCACCCTGGCCCGCGTGGTGCAGGCCGGCGTGGTGCCGATGGACACCGCTGCGGTGGCCTCGGAGATCCAGCGCAGCTGGAACCGCGACGATGCCCAGCAGTGGGCCGAGGTCTACACGAAGATCTTCCCGAACTACCAGCTGCTGATCGAAAGCTACCTGAAGGCCCAGGACGTGCAGAAGAACCAGGAGCAGCTGGATTCGCAGCGCAGCTGAGCTGCCCCCCGGGGGTGCCGGCCCGCTGCCGGCGCTCCTTCCAACCGGAGACCTACCATGTCCAGTGAACCGATCCGCGACCCGGCCAGCGACCACCTGCTGACCCCGCAGAACTCCGCTTTCATCATCATCGACTACCAGCCGGTGCAGGTGAACTCCATCGCCTCGATGGACCGCCAGCTGCTGGTCAACAACATCGTCGGCACCGCCAGGGCTGCGGTGGCTTACGGGCTGCCGATCGTGCATTCGACGGTCAACGTCAAGACCGGCCTGAACAAACCGCCGATTCCGCAGCTGCGCAAGGTGCTGGGCGACCATCCCACCTACGACCGCACCACCATCAACTCCTGGGAGGACGTCGAGTTCCGCAAGGCGGTGGAAGCCACCGGGCGCCGCAAGCTGATCATGACCGCGCTGTGGACCGAGGCGTGCCTGACCTTCCCCGCCCTGGACGCACTGAAGGAAGGCTACGAGGTGTACGTGGTGGTCGACGCCGTTGGCGGCACCTCGCTGGCCGCGCACGATGCCGCGCTGCGCCGCATCGAACAGGCCGGTGGCCAATTGATCAGCGTGCCGCAGCTGTTCTGCGAGCTGCAGCGCGACTGGGCCCGTTCGGAAACGGTTCCCGCCTTCATGAACCTCTTCATTGAAACCGGCGGTACGGCGGGCATCCAGTTCTCGTACGATCGTACCGAGTGATTGCGTGGCGGCGCCGGCCCTGGCTGGCGCCGCCCTTGGGAACGGTCGAGCATGGCTCGACGCTATAGACAGATGGAGAACATGATGGCCTACGCACGCATTGTTTCGAGCGCCGACAACTACCTGCACCACATCAGCAATGGCACATTCGATGTGGATGCGGATGAGCCTGCCTCGCTGGGCGGCCGGGGCAAGGGCTTCGCGCCGTTCGATCTGTACCTGGCATCGCTGGCGGCCTGCACCGCCATCACCCTGCGCATGTACGCGCAGCGCAAGGGCTGGGAACTGGGCGAGTTCCATGCCGAGCTGCGCTCGGACCGTGACGAGGATGGACGCTTCCATGTGCACCGCGTGCTGCATGCCAGTGCCGAGCTGAGCGATGCACAGTGGCAGCGGTTGCTGGAGGTCGTGGAGAAGACCCCGGTGACCCTGGTGATGCGCGAGGGTGCGCGCATCACCAGTGAACGCGGGGCCGCCGCGTAACCCCATCCACGCATGGCGTGGATCTACTGGCGACGCTCGCCGGGCATGGCCCGGCGGCCACTCAGCGCCGTGAATGCAGCACGGTGCGCTGGCGCATCGCGTTGAACTCCTGTTCCACCTGCTGGATGTCCTCGGCCTGGAAACCGGCCGCATCCAGCAGCTGGTCGGCGGCAGCCGCCGCCAGCGGATCATCGTCACGCTGGCGCCAGCAGCGCGCCGGCAGGAAATAGCCCACTTCGCTGCGCCCACGCATGATCACCACCGGCCGTCCCGCATACAGCAGGAACTCCGCCAGGTGCTGGCGCAGCCCCTCCACCGAGACGTAGGCCGGCCCGATGCCCAGCGACTGGCTGGACGGTTCGGGACTCTCGAACAGCTTGCGACGGCTCATCCACTCCTCCTTATGTGCAACGCGTGGTCTCCTTTCCTTAGACGGGCGCATCGCTGCGCCCCCGCCACGCACTACGTGATCCGCATCACGCCGGCCACTCAGAACCCGGTGTTGAACTCCAGCTGGAACACGTCGATCGACAGCGGCGCACCGGACACTTCCTTGGCCGCCATCCACTTGCCGCTGATCCAGCTGCGCGCGTCCAGCGCGTAGGCACCGCCCACGTAGTAGCCGCGGGCGTTGGTGCCGCCGAGGTGGAAGTTCGGGTCGTTGTAGGCGTCCGGCAGCGCATCGGCCGCGATGTGCTTGTAGCCCAGCAGCGCCTGCCACTGGCCCTTCTCCTTCAGGTCAGTGGCGCCGAAGGTGGCCTGCACCATCCAGGCGGTGTCGCCACTGCGGAAGGTATCGATGCCGACAGTATCGCCGGCGCCGTAGTTGTTGACGATGCCGTTCTGGGCGCGCCTGAACATGGCCTGCTTGTCGTAGGCCAGGTTACGGATGTAGTCGCCATCCAGGCGCAGACCGATGCCCTGCGCCAGCTGCGTATCCCAGCGCAGGTTCAAGGTGGCCAGGCGGAAGGCCGAGGCCAGGCCGACATACTGCGGGGTCGGCGTACCGGCCGGATCCTCCGGGTTGCGCGCGATGTTGCGGATCAGCATCAGCGTGTTGCCCTTCTGCATGAACGCCGGGCGCGACCAGTCGGTGTCGCAGCCTACCGCGCCCGAATACAGCGAGCACGTTGAGGACAGGCGACCGCTGATGTTCTTGAAATCGTAGTAGCCCAGCGCAGCACGCAGCGCATTGTCATCGTTGAAGCGCCAGTTCACGCCCACCTGTGCACCCGACAGCCACTTGTTCTCGTTCGGAGTCTTGACCTTGCTCTGGCTCGGCGAGCTGTCGGAGGTGTACTCCAGCGGCACCACCGCGAGGTTGCCGAACAGGTCGACGTCCCCCCCGTTGAAGTCGTACTTCAGGTTCGCGGCCAGGCCATCGAAGTTGAGGTCGTTGGAGAACAGCGTGTCGCTGGTCCAGAAGGGATTGCTGAAGCGGCCACCACGCACTGTCACCCAGTCGGCCGGGCTGTAGGCCAGCCAGGCCTGGTCCAGCCACACGTCCTTCTTGCTCAGGCCACCGCCCAGCTGCTCGGTGGTCGACACCGGGCCATTGCTGCTGCCGCTGGCCAGGCGTACGCCGGCCGTGGTGTGCTGGCCTATGGTTGCCTCGATGCCAAGGCGGGCACGGATGCGCCACAGGTTGCGACGGTCCTGGCGGGTGTTCAGCAAGGGCGGCAACTGCAGATTGGTGTTGGTATTGGTGTCGAAGCCGTTGCCGGAGTTGATCGATGCCCAATTGCTCACGATGTCGCTGTTGCGCTCGGAATAGAAGCGCGACTCGCTGCGCACGCGCATGTCCCCGGTGACCTTGATGCGCTTGGTCCATTCGGCCACTTCGTTCGGTGCCGCCCAGCCTTCGGACTTGGCCTGCGCCATCACGTCCTGGCGCACTTCGTCACGAATGCCATCGCGCACGCTCTGCGGCACGTAGGGCACGCGCACGTCGCCGGCTTCCAGGGCCACGCCGCCGCTGGCGGCCGAAGGTGCAGTGGTCGCGGTGCGCGATGCGGCCGCTGCTTCAGCCTCGGCCTGCACCAGCAGTGCCTGTCCATCTTCCGGCTTCAGCGCGCCGCTGGCGATCAGGCCCTTGATCAGCTTGACCATGGTGGTTTCAGCGGCCATCGCACCGGCCGGGGCAGCCAGACTGAGCAGCACGGCGCAGCACAGCAGCGCCCGTCGGGCCGGCCGCGGGCGGCGGGAATCGGTTCGTGCGCGGTCGTGGTCGTTCATCACGGTTCTCATCCAAAGAAGGGAAATCACGGAAGTCGGGAATCAGGCGCCGGGACGGCGGCCCTGGATCAGCACGCGGGCGGGGAAATCGAGCGACGGTGGCGGTGCCTGGTCAACCTTGCCGATGCGTCGCAGCGCATCGAGCACGGCAGCGTCGGCCTCCTCGTTGCCACTGCCGCGCACCAGCTCGACCTTCTCCAGGCGGCCATCCGTGGCCAGCCAGACGTTCACCTGCAGCTGGAAGGCCAGGCGCTTGACCTTGTCGTCGCGCGAGATCGCCTGCTGCATCAGGTAGCCGAGGTAGCGCCCATACGTCGCATTGCCGGCGCCACCACGGCCGACGCCGGATGAGCCGCCGCCGCTGCCGGACTGGATGCCGAAGTTGTCACCACCGGCCTGCGCATCGGCATTCATCGTTACCGGGTCTGCATTGTCCGGCGTCGGCGTCGGCTCTTCGGCCGGCGTCGGCTGATCCAGCGGCTCCGGTTCGGGCATCGTTTCTTCCGGCGGCGTCTCCGGCTCCGGTGGCTTTTCCGGCGGCGGTGGTGGCGGCGGAGGTGGTGGCGGCAACGCCAGCATCGGCGGCTGCACCACCGGCCTGCGGGTGCTGGCGGTGTCCTTGAACAGCATCCACCACACGGCAATGCCGAGCACCAGCAACGCGGCCAGCACCAGCGCGACGGTCACCAGCAGCTGGCGACCGCGCATGCCGGGTTCCGGCCGAGGGGGTTGATGGGCCGTCATGCCTCAGCCCTGCGCCTTGCCGGTGACCAGGCCGACCTGGGCCAGCTCCAGCCGCCGCAGCAGGTCCAGCACCTCGACCACACGGGCGTACTGCACCTGCGCATCACCGCGCACGATCACCGGGAAATCCGGCGTGGTCGCACGTTCGGTGCGCAGGCGGTCTTCCAGCTCGGCCATCGTCACCGGGTAGGCATCCAGGAACACCTGGCCGCTTGGGTCGATGGTGATCGCCTTGGTCTTCGGCTTCTCCAGCGCGACGCTGTTGCTGGCCTTCGGCAGATTGACCTCGATTCCGGGGATGGAGGCGTTGCTGGTCAGGATGAAGATCACCAGCACCACCAGCAGCACGTCGACGAAGGGCGTCACGTTGATGCCCTTCTCGCGCTTCTTGATGCCGAACTTCGCCTTCAGGCCCATGGCGCGCCCCTCAGCCCTGGACCGCGGCCGGGCCGCGCCCGTCCTGCTCTTCGGCCAGGCGCGCGGCGAACTCGTCGATGAAAACCGCCATGTCGGCGCCGATCGCCTCGGCGCGTGCGCCCAGGTAGTTGTAGCCGAACAGCGCCGGGATCGCGACACCGAGGCCGGCCGCCGTACACAGCAGCGCCGCGGCCATGCCTGGCGCCACCGAGTTGATGTCCACCGCGCCGGCCATCGCCGCCACCACGAACACCAGCATGATGCCGATCACGGTACCGAACAGGCCCACATACGGCGCCCCCTCAATCGTGGTCGACAGCCAGTTCATGCGCCGCGCCATCGCCTCCTGCTCGCGCACCATCACCGCATCCATCGAGGCGCGGATGGCGGCGATGGTGGCACCACTGAGGTAGCCACTGTTACCGTCGCGCTGGTGACGCTGCTGCATTTCATCGATGGCCACCTGGTAGATGCGCCACAGCGAACCGTCATGCATCGCGGTCGGCGCCTTGCCCTGGCGGTCCATGTCGGACAGCGTGCGCAGCGGCACGCCCGACAGCTTGCCGAAACTCTCGGTGAACACCGCATTGGCCTTGCTGGTGCGGCCGAAGTGGCGACCCTTGGCGATCATGATCGCCCACGACAGCAGCATCATCAGGCCGAGGATGGCCACCACCACCCAGGCGTCGAACGGCATCGCCTTGAGGATGAAGGCGAAGTGGCTCTGGCCCGCCGACTGCTCGTCGGCGCCGTAGCTGATCAGACGCGAATCGGCGCCCTGTGCAGTGGCATCGGCCAGCAACAGCGCTGCCGGACGCGCCACCCGCGAGATGCGCAGCTCATCCAGCGCGCCCTCGAAGTTGGCCAGTGGCTGCGCCGCGCCCGGGGCATCGGCGCCCACCACCGGGGCGGTGCTCATCGCTGGCAGCTCGCCGCTCAGCTGTGCGACCACGCGACCGTTCAGGTACAGCTGCACTGCGCCCTTCTCGGCGGACAGTGCAACGTGCGCCCACTGCCCTTCCGGGATCGGCTGTGCCGGCGTGCTGCGCTGGCCATTGAGCTGCACGAACGGGACCCGGTTCTCGATGCCCAGCACCAGTTCGGAAGCACCGTCACGACGGGCATAGATTGCCTGTGCGGCGTTGTTGCTGCCGGGCTTGATCCAGGCCGAGACGGTGAGCGGCGCTCCTGCTTCCTGCGCAAGCGACGCGCTGGCCGGCAACGGCAGCGGGCCTGCGCCCAACTGCACGCCGCGACCGATCACCGAACCCTCGGCAGGCGGCACAACGGCACCGGCATTGTTGCCGTAGGCGGTGGTATCGCGGGCCGGGGCATTGGCCTCGGCAAAGTGGTAGACCAGCGTGTAGTCCGGGTCGAACACCTGCTGGCCGTTGCCGCTGGCCGGGGCCTTTTCGTTGCCGTAGTACATCCAGATCGTCTGCGGCGCGGCGGCGCTGACCGCCGGCACGTCCACCCAGACCAGAGCCAGGCCCAGCTTGGGATCGAACTGTTCGATCTGGTGGGCCAGCACGGTACGGCCATCGCCCGAGACGAAGCGCAGGTCGTTGCCCGCATCCTGGGTGCCATCGAAACCGAAGTTGCCGGTATGCAGGCGCAGCAGCAGCGGCGTGCGGCCCGGGTCACCGGCCAGGCCTGCGCCCTGCGGGCCAGCGTCGACGGTGATCGGCTTGCGGTACTTCCATTCGGCCTGCCACCAATTGGCATCGGCCGCAGCAGCGGGCAACGCAACCAGCGCGGCCAGCAACAGCAACACTCGGGAAAGCAAACGGTCCATGCGAAGGGTCTCCGGAGAACGCATGTTCAAGGAAAGGGTCAGTAACTGGTGCTGATGTTGAAATGCAGGCGCGGGTCGTCCTTGCGCGTGACCGGGCCATCGGCGTAGGGCCAGGCGTAGTCCAGGCTCAGTTGCAGGTGTTCGCCCAGGCGCAGCTGCGCGCCCAGGCCGACCGAGGCCAGGTTGTACTTGTCACGCTGCTCGGGCAGCGGCTGGCGCAGGCGCAGATAGGCCGCGTCGGCGAAACTGTAGACACGCAGATCGGTACCGCTCCACAGCGACCACGCCGGGGTCCGCCACTCCAGGCTGGCCAGCCCGCCGTAGTCGCCGATCGCCTCGGCCGACAGGTAGCCGCGCACGGTGTACATGCCACCGGCGGCGAACTGCTCGGCCGACACCAGCGGCGCATCGGTCACCTGCAGCGAGCCGCGCGCATACCACTGCCAGTCGCTGCCGAAGGTATGGGTGTTGGCCACGTCGGCCTTGAAAGCGACGAAACTCGGATCGGCCCAGTAGCGCTTCTGGCCGAACGCGGTGGCATCGCTGCCGTAGCCGAACAGGCGGCGGGTACCGGCCACCAGCTGGGTGTTGATGCTCAACTGGTCCTGCTCGCCCTGACGCACGCCAACGAAGGCCAGAGTGATCGGCGCGTACTTCAGCGGCGTCTTCAGGCTCTCCTTGCCCATCTGCGTGTCTTCCTCGGTGTCCTTGAAATCCACACCGAGGCTGAGCTGGCGCCACCACTGGCTGCTGCCCGCCAGACGGTAGTTGAGCTTGACGCCGATCGAATGACCATTGCCGATCACATTGGTGCCAGTGCCGCTACCGACCTGCCCACCTGCGTTCAGCACGCGGCTGTCGGACTTGTAGCCAGACGCTTCCAGGCTCCACGGCGTGCCTTCGAACGGCATCGTGTACGAGGCCGAGAACACCTTGGCCTGTTTGGCGTCTTCCGGCGCCAGGTACACGCCGATGTTCGCGCTGTGGCCACGCTTCCACAGGTTGTCGTAGGCCAGCGATGCACTCAGGCGCAGCTTCTCGGTGTCGGCGCTGTGGTCGTTGTTGAGTGACGCGCTGGCACGCCACGGCGACTTCTCTTCAACCTGCAGGTCCACATCCATCGTGCCCGGCACCTGGCCCTCGCGCACCAGTGGCATCACCTGGCGGCGGCCACCTTCGTTCAGCGCGGTCAGTTCCTTCTGCGCCTGGTCGAAGTCCGGCACCTTGCCCTCGGCCAATGCCGGCACGCGTTCGCGGATGCGCTCGGGCGATTCATGCTTCGTGCCTACTACCCGCAGCTGGCCGATCGGCGTCTGCTGCACCTTCAGCAGCACCACGCCACCACTGACCTGCTGCTCGGGCAGCTCGACGTAGACCGACTGGTAGCCGGCCTGCTGGTACAGCGCATTGACAGCATCGCGTGCCTTCTCGACATCGGCCAGGGTCTTGCCCGGGCCCAGGAAGGGCTCCACCGCGCGTTCGATCTGGCGCGGATCGAGCACGGTATTGCCGCGCACGATGTATTCATTGATGTTCACGCTGGGCGCAGGCGCCGCCTCCTGCGCGAACAGCGGCAGCGGCAACGCGGCCAGCGCCAGCACCAAGGGATGCAGGCGCAGCGGAAGGCGGACGGCTCGGCACGGAACAGGATTCATCGAAGGCATCGCGTCGTATCGAAGGAAATGGCCAGGGAGCGGCGCGTGGGTCTACCAACAGGACGTGTACGCCGCGTCAAAGCCGCCAACAGTTTTGTGACAGCACTGTCATCTTCTGACAGCGACGAAACGGCCGTCGGCGGAAGCTTCCCTCGCCACACGTCTTCTTTGCAGAACGTCATTTGCAGCGGGAGAATCACTATGCGTGCGCCATTGAAGGCAGCCGTCCGCCCTACCCTCGCCCTGGCACTGCTGCTGGTGCTGCCATCGGTTCGCGCCGAGGAAGCAAAGAAGCAGGTAGATGCCGTGCCCTGCATCGAGGTGCAGGTCAACGGCGAGCGCATACCGGCCTGGGACTGCCTGCAGCGCAAGCTGGCACCGGCATCGAAAGCGGCAAAGTCACCGGCGCTGCCGGAGGCCGAACGGCTGATGCGACAGCCCGGCAACCAGCTGATGCAGTACAACCTGGAAGGCACACGACAGCGCATGGGCGATGCCTTTGGTCGTTCCGTGGTGCCACAGCGCCCGGCGCGCTGAGCCAGCGCCTTTGTAGAGCCGATCCCATGCTCGGCTGTCTTTGCATTCATCGGCGATGCCGCACAGGCGCAGCCGAGCGCGGGCTCGGCTCTACAGGGCGGCCGGTACGATGCCCTCGGTCGGCATCGGTGGCAGCTCGGGCACTGGCAGGCTGCGCGGTTGACCGGCCTGGTTCAGTTCCACTGCGCTGGCACTGATGCTGGCCAGCACCGTGCAGGGTCCGAGGCGTTGACCTGGTGCGTACGCCTCCGCGGGTCGGCCATCCACCGACAGCAATGCCAGCGGCGCGTGTTCACCGGCCATCACGCCGAGCACCACCACATCGGTCTGCACTGCCCCAGGGGACAGCAGCCGTACCAGCGGCAGGCTGGCCACCGCGTCGAACATCGGACGTACCGGTGCCTCTGCATGCGCTTCACTGGCCACCGCCGCTGGCGCCACCGCAGACAGGGTGACGCTCCAATAGGCCACCACCGCCAGCAGCAGGGTCGCCGCCAGCAGGGTCAACATCCGATTGCGATCCCAGCGCCTGCCGTCCATGTTCCGCACCACCGCCACGTTCGTGTCTGCCCACGCTAGCAGCTGCCGCTGACGCTTTTGTTTCATCATGCCGGCCTACGCTGGCAGGCATCGACCCGGACAGGAGGCAACGTCGATGCAGCGCGTGCCGCGTGGCTTCACCCTGCTGGAACTGATGGTGGTGCTGGTGATCATCGGCATCTGCACGGCAGGTATCGGCCTGGGCCTGGGCAGCCTGCTTGATCCGGGTCGGCAGCTGCGACAGGAGGCCGAGAGATTGGCGCAGCGCCTGCAGGTTGCACGCGACGAGGCTCGTATCGATGGTCGCCCTCTGCGCTGGCAGGCTGACGCCAACGGCTACCGCTTCAGCCGCCGCGAAGGCAGCCGCTGGGTGACTGTCGAGCGTGATGATCTGTTGCGTCCGCAGCACTGGCAGGTCGGGGGCATTGTGGTGCAACCCGCCGGCGCCATCGAACTGAGCCCAGAGTGGATCGGCACCGCCTGGGATCTGGGGCTGTCGCTGGACGGCCGCACACTGCGTCTTCGTGATGATGGCAGCGGACAATTGCAGGTCGTGCAGTGAAGCAGAAGGCACACGGATTCACCCTGATCGAAGTGCTGATCGCGCTGGCGATCGTATCGATTGCACTGGCGGCGGTGATGCGTTCGGTGGCAGTGGCGACCGACGATCAGTCACGGCTGCGGGATCGCCGGCTGGCACTGATGTGCGCACAGGACCGCTGGCAGGAGCTGCGCCTGGCCGGGCTGCCCCCGCAGGATGCGCGGCAGCGCTGCGTGCAGGGACGCGGCAGCTTCCTGGTGATCCAACACCTGGGCACAGGCAGCGACGGTCAACCGCAACTGGAGATGAGCGTGGTGGCCGAGGATGCACCGCGGCAGTCGTTGGCGCGGATGCAGGTGCCGTGGACGGCGGCGCCGTGAAGCACGCGGCCCGGGGCTTCACCCTCATCGAGGTGATGATTGCGATCACCATCATGGGCGTGCTGGCGCTGATCTGCTGGCGTGCGCTCGACAGCGTGGCCAGCAGCGATCAGCGCCTGCGCCAGGCCGATGCCGAGACCACGACGGCGCTACGCGTGCTGCAGCAGTTCCAGCGTGATGTCGAGATGCGTGCGGATGATGCGCTGATGAATGGCGCGGTGCGCCCGGCAGATCGTCCGCAGCGGTTGCTGCCGCCGTCGCTGGTGAGTGAACGCCATCCGGATGGGAGTTTTGCGCTGGAGATCACCCGCAGTGTCGGCAGTGATGGACTGCGTTGGCAGCGGGTGCGCTGGTGGCGGCAGGGGAACACGCTGTGGCGAGCCAGTGGTGCGGCCACGGACCGCTATCCGCTGCCGGCGCCGGAGTTGTCGAAGGGGATTGTTGTTGCGCGCGAGGTGCAGCGGTTCGAGGTGCGGGCCTGGCAGCCCGGTGCAGGCTGGGCAGTGTTGCCGAGCGACGGCGAGGTGCTGCCGGCTACCGGGCTGGAGCTGCGATTGGGGCTGCGCGATGGGCGTGGGCCGTTGAGTTACCGGAGGGTGCTGGCGCTTTAGCGCGGCACCGGGTGTTTCATCCACGCATGGCGTGGATCTACCGTGGGTGCCGGCCATGCCATGGTGGGTGCCGACCGTTGGTCGGCATTGTTGTCGGCCGCCTCATCCACGCATGGCGTGGATCTACTGCCGGGTGGGTGCCTGCATCCACGCATGGCGTGGATCTACCGCGCCTGCCGCCGGGTGCGCTCCTGCACCCGGCGGCGCCGTGTCGGTGGTCCTCACCGCGGATGGCCGCTCCCTGCCCTCGGTGCCGTCCTGGCTGGGGCCGCCACCGTTCCGTGGCGGCTGGCCCGATGCTGTCCGTTCTTCCGGCCTGGTCGCATCCACGCATGGCGTGGATCTACACCGACCAAGGTGGGTGCCGACCGTTGGTCGGCACGGTTGCAAGATGCCTACCGGCGCTGCGTGCCCTCGTCGCGACTTGCCTGCGGGAACTGGAAGGCACTGTTGGCGTCATAACCGCTGTTGGCAGTGTTGCCACGCGCCGGCGGATTGATGGCGCTGGTGCCACTGCCGAAGCCGAGGATCTGCACGCTGATCACCGATGGCTGGTTGCGCCGTGCATCGTCCTGGCTCTTGCGCATCACATCCTGTGCCGCTTGGCTGGCGCTGTTCGCTGCCGCACTGGCCGAAGCCAGCGCATTGACGTTCACCGTGGCCAGCACCGGCAGGCCCCTGCTCTCACCCTGCACCTGGATGTTGGCGGCGTTGAGCACCTGCAGTGCGGCCAGGTTGATGTTGCCCGAGACGCGGATGCCCGCCTCACCCGCGTCGATGGTGCCCAGCGGTGCGATCAGGTCGACATCGCCCGGCGGCACTTCGGGAATCGGGTCCAGCGTGGCGAAGCCGGCGCCGCTGACCGGTGCAAGCGGTGACAGGCTGACGTTGCCCCAGCGGTCGTACAGTCGGCGTGGCGGGGTATACACCAGCGTGGTGCGCGAGCCCCGGCCCGCATTGATATCGCCCTGTTCGGACCAGGCCAGGATGTCACCACCGAAGGTGGTCATCACCCGTGACAGGCCCAGCAGCACGCTGTCCTGGCTGAACAGCCGGATGTCGCCCTGACCTTGGGTCACCAGGCCTGCACTTGCCGGCGGCGCCTCGCCCACCACGCCCACCACGATCTGCCCGCCCGGCGCCATCAGCTCGATGTTGCCACCGGCCTCGGTGCGCACGCCGGCGCCGCCATACATCACGATATCGCCGGTGCGCTGGATCGTCGTGCCCGCTGCATCCTTGTCCGGCATCAAGGTGGCGATGGCCTCGCGGCCGCGCAGGTAGGAGCCCACGCGCGGGCCATCGGCATCGGTGTACTCGCGGCCACCCTCGCGCAGTTCGGCGTAGTAGACCTGCCGCAGGAAGATGCGCTGCTGCTCCTGCGGCAGCGTGTCGAACAGGGCCAGTGCCTGCGCGCCGTCAGCGCTGATGTTGAAACGCTCCAGCAGCCACTGCTTCAGTTCCTTGTCATAGACCTTGACCACCTTGCCCGGCTGCGACGCCAGTGTCTGCGCGGGATCGGCCAGCCGGGTCGCATCCAGGTAGCGTGCACGCACGGCGCCGAAGTCGATCTGCTGGTTGCCGGCGGTCATCGCGATGCTGGCACCGGGGCGCGTGTCGCCCTGCACCAGACCGCCGCGGCTGACGATGCTGCCGCGGTCTTCCTGGCGCAGCTGACGGCCGGCGCTGACATCGACATTGCCGCTGCCGTACACGGTGACGTTGGCATGCACGATGTCCCGCCCGGCCTGCAGCACCGTGACATCGCTGGCACTGTTGTTCAACGCAAGGACGGTGCTGGACAGGATGTCCTGGCCCGCACGCAGCTGCACCGGCGCAGCCACATCCATCCACTCGCGAACGGTGCGGCTGCTGCCACTGGCGGCGTTCAGCATCCATCGTTCGCCCGTGCGCAGACCGATGATGTCGCCCGAGCCTGCGTAGAAGCGGTTCGGCGTGCCACCGCCGGTGCGTGCCACCGCCAGCATGGGACGGTTCGGCCCAAAGGCGAACAGCGGTATGGCATCGCCCCATGTGGGTACCCGCGCATTGATGCCATCGGGCGAACTATTGCCGAGCAATTCGGTGCCCTTCGCGTCCCGTGCGGTGAACACCGGATCGAATGGGGATGGCAGGCGCGTGTCCGCACCGGAGCTGCTGATGTACGGCGACCGATCGCCGGCGATGATCGAATCGCCCGCCAGCAACTGCAGGCTGCCCGTAGCGGAGGGAGCGGTAAGCAGTACGTTGTTCTCACCGCCTTCGCCCAACTTGATGTCGCCGCTGGTGGCCTGTACCTGCAGCCTGGAGGGATAGATCCAGTAGGCGAAATTGTCGCCGGTGGATTCCGATCGCAGATTCTGCCCCGGGCTGCTGGCATGCGCTGTCAGCGGGGTGGCGTCGCCGCCGAACGAAACCAGATTTACTGCCGTGGCCGCGGTCCACAGCGAGAAGCCGGTAGTACCCGCCGCAAGACCGCCTCCCGCCAGCGCCACCTGCGGCGCATTGAATTGCACCACACGGCCAGCATCGGCTACGCCGCCCAGGATGACGTCGCCCCGGGCCTGCAGGTTTGCCACAGCGTCGCCCAGCACCAGCACCGGGCCACCCATCGCCTTGCCACCGAAAGCGCGGAACGGATCGCTGGGACGCAGGCCACCGCTGGGATCAGCGTACTGGGAGATGCCCACGGCACTGCCACCAATGCGGGAAGCCTCAAGACTCAGGCTGCCGCGCAGGTTCGTGAATGTGCCATTGAGTTCCAGGTCCTGCTCGTTGCTGACGTGATTGATCGTAGTGGCCATCAGGTTCGGGTTGAGAGCACCACTGGCGCGCAGGCTCAGATCGCCACCACCGGTCAGCACCAGCCGCCCATCATCGACACGTCCGGTCGAGCCCACGGCTGCGTTGATCGCGGTGGAGAAACGGGTGCTGCTGGTGTTCTTCAGCGCATCACCCTTGGCCTCGGTCACACCGGCATGCCTGCCCGCATCAATCTCCAGATTGCCGCCCCCCAACGTACCAAAGCCGGTGAAGCCAATCATGCGTGGACTGGGGTTGGAGAAGGTGGACGCATTGGCGTAAGTGCCGAAGTTGATCCACCAGGCGACAGGCTGCTGCTCGACGCCCGCAGCCGCACCTGTGCCCTGGCGCCACAGCCAGTTGGCAACCGCGCTGCTGGCGTGGTTGGCCAGGTCACCCGCCGCCGAGCCGGCCGACGACAGCGCACCCCATGTTGCCCCCGTCACGTCGCGGCCGGCCGCGATGCTCAGGTTGCCGCCGTGATCCGGATACCACGCGCGATAGGCGGCAAGTGCGGCGTCATAGTCACCGCTGGACTGCTGCAGCCCGAGCAGCGCCTCGCGTCCAGACGCCGGCGCGCGCTCGGACTGGAAACGGGCATCGAGGCCATCACCCAGCGCGGTCGGCGTTCCCGCGGTATAGACGCCGTACACCGAGCGCATCGACAGATCGCGGCCGGCCATCAACTGCAGGTCGCCACTGCCGGTGCGCAGCACGCTCCACAGCGGCGTGCCATGTTTCGGTTGACCCACGGTCGCCACGTCACGCATCTCGCCGGGCATCACGCAGATGCCCGAGCTGACCGAACCGCACAGCTCCTCCTCGGTCATCCCGAACATCTCGGCGATTTCCTTCACGGGCATGCCGACCAGCGACGGATCGCCCATTTCATCGGCACCTTGCGCCGTGAACAGGTAAGGTGCCGCCTCGCAGCTGCTGCCAGCCGCGCAGATCGCGGACTCGGACTTGCCCAGGTGCTCGGCCAGTGCCTTCACCGGCTTGCCGACCCAGCTTGCATCCACACCTTCGCGCTGCGCGCCCAGGGCGGTCACGCGCTGTTCGCGCACGAACGTGGAGACCATGGTCGCCGCACGCACAACGCCGTAATGGGTGTCAGCCAGTACCAGATCGCCGCTGCCATTACGCCGCGCACGCGGGTCGGCCGCCTCGGTATCGGCACCAGCGACAGCGGTCAGATCCCATGAGGTAGTGCCCTCGGGCAACATCTGCGCCAACGCCCAGTTGCGCCCCTGTCGGCCATCGCTGCCCACCGGGCGCAGGTCGATCGGTTGCCCGCCGGCCAGCTCCAGCGTGGTCATTGCCGGAATCAGCGAACCTCGTGCCAACGGCGTGCGCGCCGCCAGTCGCAGCTCCGTCGGCAAACGCGCGCCGGCCGGCCAGGTCGTGGCCCTTACGTTGGCCTCGCTGCGCAGCTGGAAGCCCGCGCCCAGGCGCGAACCGGCGGGCAGTTGCAGCGCCTGCGCCAGCACGCTGCCTGCGGCATGCACCTGGCCATCGGCCAGCGTAACTGCGGCCGGCAGCAAGTAACCTGCCGGCAACGTAAGTGCCTGCCCCAGCGTCATCTCCACCGGCAACGTAGTGCCGGCAGGCAGGACCGCATCGCGGACCGCAATCGCGTAGTTCAGCACGGCACCCGCCGGGAAGCGCGTGCCTGCCTCCAGTACGACGTTGTCATTGGGCACCAGGATGTCACTGCCGAACGGGGTCATGCCGGCACCGAAACTCTGTCCGGGCACCAGCTGCCAACCGCGATCATCCGGGCTGGCCGGTGGCGGCGCAAAGCCGTCGTTGATGCTGCCATGGACGAACAGGTCGCCGGCTGCGCGCAGGCGCAACGCACCCGCTTCACCGAAGCCGCGTCGCGCCGGGTCCTGTCGATTGGCCTGCGGCCCGTAGCGATAGCCGGAAAGATCGATGTCGCCGCTGACGGTCAGATCACCATGCGGATTGCTGGGCGAGATCGCGCCGACGACATCCACGCCGGGACGCAGGCGCACGGTCCCCAGTGTGGCCAGTCGTGCCGACAGCCCGGCATTGCCCAGCGCGGCGTTCATCCATGCACTGTTGGCCGGGTCGACCACTGTATCCAGCCACGACTGGGTAACCAGCTGGCCGCGTCGGCCGTTCACATCCGCTGTGTCAGCCAGGGGTGCGTCGTCATAGCGGCGCACGCCGGTCACGAAGATATCGCGCGCGCCGAGCACCTGCACTCCACTGCCGGTAGCGACGCCGGCATCGTCGCTGCCCACTCGCGGCACGTTCAGCACGAACGTGCCGCGGGTACGTCCATCGTTCTGCCCTGCTCCGGTACCGACGGCCACGCCGGTGCCACTGCGCAGATCGATCCGCGCCGCCGAACCCAGCTGCACGCGTCCATCGCGGCTTTCCAGCTCGACGATGGCGCGGTTCGGGCTGTCGATGATCTTGCCATAGCTGTCCACACGCAGTGCCGTGCCGTGGGCGTCCAGGCTGCCGTCCACTTGCAGGCCATCGCGCGCGGCCAGGCGGATACTGCCGACCTGGTCGCCACTGGCGTCGATGCGCCCGACCACCCGCAGCGCGCCGCCGTCGACGCTGATATCCACCTTGCGCGCTTTCACTTCGTCACCGATCAGCAGATCGCCCTGCTTGATCTGGAAGCTGCGCGCGCCGGTGACACCGTCGCGGGTGAGGCGCTGGTTGAGGCCACTGAAGTCCGCCAGTTCGCGCGCGCGCACCACCAGCTCACCGTTCTCGTACGGCACCCGGCTGCCACCTGCATCCTGCGTACCGCTGGCCTGGCCCAGCAGCTGGCCCGCCAGATCGACACGCCCGCCGGCAGTGCCGAGCGCGGTCACGCTGAGGCGACCGGCGCGGTTGTTCTGTGCCGACAGGTCGATCCGCGAGGCGGCGTCACTGCGTACGTCGCCGTCCGTTGCGGTCAGCGTGACGTCACCGCCGACACTGTAGGTATCCACATCGAACAGGCTGACCTTGCGCCCGGCCAGATCGAGATCGGCGCGGCTGCCAAGCTGCACCGAGCGGGCCGCCGTGGCCGCCAGGCGGCCCGAGGCGAGGGCGATGCGGGTGTCGAGGAAGATGTCGTCGGCGTCCAGCGTCAATTCTGCGCCCAGTGCATCGGCCGCCGTGGAGGCGCCCGCACCGTGCACGCGCAGCGTGCCACCCGCAGTCACCGCCAGCTTCGCGCCTGCTTCCGCCGTCACCAGCGGCGCCTGGATATCCAGATTGCCACCGCTGTAGGTCCAGCCCTTGGCGGGATCATAGGCGCCCTGGAACTGGTGCACATTCAACGCACCATTACCGGCGAAGACCACCTGCTGCGCGGCACGCAGGTTCACTCCGGAGAAGCCGAGGACCTGTCGCCCGGCCACCACCTCCGAGGCGGGCCACGACTGTGGCGCCGGGCCGAGCCGCAATGTATCGGCAATGATGTCCAGCTGACCGCTGCCAAGGCGGTCGACCATCGCCGCGCCGCCGGGCTGCGCGGCATTCGAATCGGCCAACCCAGTTGCGGCGAGTGCACCGGCCCAGGTGAGGTTGCCGGCGAAGATGCGGGCACGGTCGCTGCTGTTGCCATAACCATGGATTGCCGGTGCGCCCAGCACCAGCGTGCGCAGGCTCGACTTGCCGGTCGCGCTGTCGCGCGTATCCAGATCGACACTGCCGAATACATTGATCGACTCGGCCGCCGAGAGCTTCAGCGTCTCCAGTGCCGGTGCGCCGGTGGCAGTATTGCCGCGCAGCAGGGTCGTCAGCACCTGCTGGTTCATCATCATGCCCGGCGGCAACGCAGCGGCCGCGGCGGCCTGCGCGATGGCGTCGTCGCTGCCCAGATTGATCGCGGCCACACTCACGCCGAGCTGGCGGGTGCCATAGCTGGCCGCATCGCGCAGCTGCAGGCTGCCATTGGTGGCGACGTTGATGCTCCCCTCCGACACCAACCGTGCCTGCCCGGCACACTGACGCCCTGGATCACAGGTGCCGATATCGAAGCTGACCAGCGACGGATCGGTTCCCTCGCGCAGCGGCGCGGCCAGCAGATCGGTGCGCCCGTTGGACACCACCATCACCCCGCCCTCGGCCTGGTAGTAGAACCCGGCGTCGGCGGGCAAGGGAGCGGCGCCGCGACCCAGCGTGTCGATGCCTGCGCCGGCTTCCACGCGCACACCGGTGCCACCGGCAACCGCCCCCAGAATCACCTCCGGCGCGCGCAGGATCGCGCCGTCCCGCAACACCAGGTTCTGTCCGACACCGGCCACCTGCAGGCGCTGGTTGCTGGTAGCGCGGACCTGTGCGTTGAGCACAAGGCGTGAGGGCTGCAATGCGTTGAGCACGTCGGCCTCGATGGTAGCGCCAGTGCCGGTGGAACCGGGCGTGCGACCGGCCGCCACCACTTCCAGCTCGCCCAGCCGGTTGACCAGGTTCACCTCCACCGAACCGCCGATGCCCGCGCTGCCCGCTGCCGGCGCAAACCGGGTCTGGCCCTGGAAACTGAAAGCCGGCGTGCCGTCCCTGCCGGCGCCATTGCCAAGCCCGAGGCGCAGCGTGCCGGCATCGACGGTCTGCCAGCCGCGCGGCGTGCCCAACCGTTGCGCCGACGCGGTCACGAATGCGTTGTAGCTGGTCTCGTTGTAGCTGGAATGCCGGCGCACGGTATCGGCCGGGGTCAGCAGCAGCGTGGTCAGCAAGGGCGAACGCAGGCCACCCAGCGTCGACCCCGTATGTCCGCCGACCATCCAGGAGCCGGTGCCGGTGGCCAGCGGTGCACCGATGCCAAGCGCGCCGGTGCGCCCCAGCTCCACCCGGAACGCGCCCTGCTGCAGCGCGAAGCTGGCCGGCAGCAGGGTGTAGGTGCCGGCCGGCAGTCCAGGCACGCCTGCGGGAATCGTGATCTGCTGGCCAATGCCGGGGTCCAGCGAGCCGTCACTCAGCCCCAGCGGCGCCGCACTGCCGGTGTAGCCCGGCAGGATCGCGTACACCGGGCTGGCCGATTCGCTGAAGCCGTAACGTGGATTGGCATCGGCCAATGCATGGCGCAGGATGTCGACCGAGCCACCGCGCCCGCTGACAAAGGCGGCACCGGTCAACTCACCACCGCCGGAGAGATCCAGCAGCGCCCCTTCGGCCACCTGGGTACGGCTGCTGATGATGGCGATGCCCTTGGGGTCCGCGCCGGCCCCGGCACCGCCTACCGGCAGTACGGCCTGGACGTTGCCGTCCCTGCGCCAATCCACGCCATCGACGGTGCCACCGAACGGCACACTGAGCCCCGCGCCGCTGGTGGAGGTCACGCTTCCGGGCAGCAGCGCCACCGAGCCGGCCCGGCGCCCGTCGGCATCGGTACCGCCCAGGGTGATGGTGCCCAACGGCGCCCGGAGGATGCCGCCCTGCTCGATGGTCGCCGCCACCACGGACAGGCCGCCGGACACCGACAACGGCAGGGCCGGAACGGCACCGCCAAGACCATGGATGCGCACGATGCCGTCGGCATCATCCCAGCGGCTGATCGCACTGCCCGGCTGCGACACACCGGCCGCCAGCAGGCCGCTCGCACCGGCCACCGGGTACAACTGCGCTGCGGTTACGTCCAGGCTGCGCGGCGCGACCAGCTGCGCGCCGGTGCCGCCGATCGCTGCACCACTGCCCAGGAAACGCATATCGCCACGGCTGCGCAGCTGCACGTCGTCGAATCCCGCCAGCCAGGTGGTATTGCGCAGGTCGATCAGGTCCGCGTCCACGCTGAAGCGGTGCTGGCGACCGGTATCCACCGCCACGACAGCGGTATTGACCCGGTTGTCGCCTTGCATAGGCAACCAGCTGCTCTGCGCAAGCCGCACGTAGGGCGCGCTCAGCGCCAGCAGGCCGCCAGCGCTGCCGCCCGGCAGCATGCCCAGCCCATCCTGTTGCAGGCCGTGGAAGCGCAGGCTCTGGCCGAGGCGCACTTCCACATCGCCTTCGGCGCGCACGTTGCCGAACAGCGACAGATTGTCGAAGCCACCGGCACCGACCTGCGCCGCCGACAGGCGTGCGTGGCCGTACTGCAGCTGGGCCGGTACGGTCTGCTCCCGATCATCCTGGCTGAGCACGATGGCGCGCGGCGCCAGCACCTCCTCACTGGCACCACGCGCATGGCTGCTGCCACCGAAGGCGATGCCCAAGGTGCCGCCCTGCGCGCCGGCGCCGCCTGCAGCGGCCTGCAGAGCGCCCTGCAGGTACAGCGCGTTGGCCGAGCGCACCACGATGGTGCCGCCATCGCTGGCCACGTCCTGGCGGCCGCCGCCATCGATGTCCAGCGGCACCGAACTGCCATTGGCCAGCAGTTTCGCACCGCGCTCAACCACCACGAATGCATCGACCGGCCGGTCAGGCACGTTGTCCTGGCCGTCCCAGTCGAGCGCACCTCCAACCTCGATGCTGCCCCCCTTGCGCACCTGCCCGCGCAGGCGTCCACCGGCATCGCGCGCAGTGAAGGCGTCACCACTGACGTCGAGCACACCCTGCGCACCGATGCGGTAGGTGCGCTCGTTGCGCTGCGAATCGAACAGGCTGGTCGGTTCGCGAACATCGTCCAGGCGGATGCGGCCACCCGCCGCTTTCAGGCCGCCTTCTACCGTGATGCTGCCCGCCCCGCGCAAGGTAATCGACTGGCCGGCATCCACACTGACCAGTGCGTCGCGACCGATACGCAGATCGCCGCCGGCCTCACCCTGCTGCGACCGCAGCGTCAGACTCGCGCCGTTGCGCTGGCTGAGCCGGCCGGTGATCGGGTCCGCGCTGTACAGCGGTGCCGACCAGGCCTGCAATGCGTCGTGCCGGTCGCGTGCCTGCATGGCTGTTTCGGCCAGGCGCACGCCAGGCATGCCTACGGCGACGATGGCCCCGTCCGCCACCTCCACGCCTTGTTGGCCATTGATGTCGTAGCTGCCGAACCCCCTGTTGAACAGGGTCTCCTGCAGGGTGAGCGCAGCGTCGACCGGCTGACCGCCGATCACGATACGTCCGCCATCACCCAGCGACAGCACGCCGCTGCCGGCGCCGAGCGCGCTCAAGCGTGCATCGGCGGACAGCTGCAGGCGGCCGACCCGTCCACTGCTGTCGGCCACGCTCGCCGCCTGCAGGCTGACGTCGCCGCCCTTGCCGATCGTGACCTTGCCCTTTGCATCAACGCGACCGCCGCCATCGACGTGCACGTCGCTGTCCGGCACCACGACATCGTGACTGTTCTGCAATCGCAGCTTGCCGCCGTCGGTCCACGCCATGCTGGGGCTGGCCGCCGGTTCCAGCAACGCATTGACCCAGCGGCCACTGAGATCGATGTGCGCGCCCTCCGCCAGGGCCACGCGTGAACGGCCCGCCTGCAGAAGCCACGCAACCGGCGCGCCGACGCGGCTCAGCTCATTGCCCGCCTGCACCTGTCCACCTGCGATCTGGATGTCACCACCCAGCAGTACATCGGCGGCAGTGAGCACCAGCTGGCCACCGTCCTGCAGACGCAGCGGACCCTGCACCGCGATGCTGCCACCGCTGGCCAGGTCGATGCGCCCCCACTGCTGCGCGCTGAGCTGGTTGGCATCCAGCCATAGCGCATTGCGTTGTTCCGCCTGCAGCGGTGCCTGCAGGGACACGTCGGCGGCTGGCAAACCACCATCGACGATACGCACCTGGGTGTCGAACACCGCGTTGCGCCCGTTGCCATCGTAGCGTCCGAGCCACAGCTGGGCATTGCGCGCCACGGCGGTCTGCGCCTGCGCGTAGCCGTCGCGTGCAGCATCGGGCGTCTTCGACTGCTGCGCACCTTGGAACGTATCGGTGATCACCTGGCCCTGCAGTACCGCACTGGGCGCGGACACCAGCAGACGGCCAGCGTCGCGACCCACGGTATAGCCGTTCTCCACCCGTTGTTCGGCACCGATCAGCGGATTGCGGAACACATCGGTGGTTCCCCAGCGCTCCTGCTTTACTTCAAAGCCCCGATACAGGCCGTCGTAGCGCATCTCGGCCGGCGCATCGTCCAGCTGGTACAGCTGACCGTCGGTGCCACGCAGCCAGCTCTGCTTGATGGCACCGCTCTGCACATCCAGGCTGCCGCCGGCCAGGTTGATCCTTGAACCCGCACGGGTGACCACTTCGCTGCCGGACAATTGCACGGTACCGCCCTGCGCGGCCCATTCGCCAATGGAATGGCCCTGGTTGTCGAGATACCCCCCGACCTCCAGCAGGCCACCACCGGCATACCAGCGCTCGGCGGTGTTGCCACCGGTGCCTGCGGCCACATGCTGCAGCTGGCGGCGATCGATCCAGACCTCGCTGCTGATCAGCTTGCCGCTGTCGCGGTTGTCGGGCGAATCACGCAGCTCGTTGCCCTGCACCTTCACCTGGACGTTGTTGCTTTCCATCGCAACCCGCACGCCCACCGCACCGGACACATCGATGCGCGCGGCATTGCCGGCGTACGTCCGGCGCGCGGCTTCGGCCACCACCTGACCGCCGGTGGCCAGGGTCAGCGAGCCATCCTGGAAGTTCACGTCGCCGCCGGAAACGATTTCCACGCGTGACTGGTCGCGCCGGTCCTGCATGCGCGAGAGGTTGTCGAACGTGCCGGTGCTGCTGGCGCCGCGCAGCAGGTCCTGCTCCGCAGACGCCTTGACCAGCGCATCGCGGCGGCTGTCCAGTGCCGTGTTCTTGCCATCGTCTTCGATCAGCACGGCCGTGGTCGCGCCGCTGGCCAGGGTGACCGTACCTGCGCGATCGCTGATGGCGTTGAGCAGGTGCACCGTGCCGCGCTGGTCCAGGGTGGTGGTGGCCACGGCTACGCCGGCCTGTTCCACCGTGCGCCCGGCGAGCGTGATGTCGCCCTCGCGCGCCTGGATCAGGCCGCTGTTGCGCACGCTGCCGGCATTGCTGCCGGCGGTGATGCGCGGCGCGATCTCGTTGCCGGCCGTGGTCGATGCGGTGTTCTGCGCGGTACCGACGCCGCGGCGAATCACGAATGAGTCGCCCGCAGCCAGCTGCGTCTGGCCCTTGCGCGTCTCGATCTGCCCTGCATTCTCCACGGTGTGGCCGGCCAGCAGCACATAGCCACCGCCGCGGGTGGCAGAGGCGGGCGCCTGCGTGGTGATGCGCGCGCCCTGCTCGACCAGCACCTTGCCGAAGGCATCGGTAAGCGCGGCGCTGTTGTTGTCGGCACTGTACAGGCCGTTGTCACGGAACTGGCCATCGCTGATCCGTGTCGCTGCCGCGACCAGATTGCCGACGTTGACCTGGCTGTTGTTGCCGAACACCACGCCATTGCGATTGACCACGAACACGGTGCCGTTGGCCTTCAGCTGGCCGAGGATCTGGCTGGGACGCGCGCTCGGATCATTGACCCGGTTCAGCACCGCCCAATCCGCATTCTGTTTGAAATCGAGCGTGGTGTTGCCGCCGATGTTGAAGGTCTCCCAGTTCAGGATGGCCTTGTCGGCGGTCTGCTCGATGCTGACCTGCACCTTGCCGTCGCTGCCCTGCGACTGGATCGCTTCACGCGCATTCACCCAGCCACGGGTCAGCGGACTCTCATCCACCTTCAGGCCATCCTTGCCGAGACCATCGGCCACCACGAAGCCGGATGCACGCTGCTGCGTACGAGCCTGTTCCTGCAGGCGCTGCTGCAGCGCAATGGCCTGCGCAGCCGTGCCCAGATTGTCGATCGACTGCTGCAGTTTCTGCCGGGCGGCATCCTGCTGCTGGGCCGGCAACTGGAACGGGATCGGCACACCGTTGGGCATGCGCCCGCTCTGCGCGGCTGCGCCCTGCGCCGCCCCACGCTCGGCGAACCAGCCCGGCGAAAATGCCTGCTGCGCCTGCGCAGGCAGCATCGGCGTGGCGCCCAGTGCAAGCGCGATGGCCCAGGCCATCGGATGGCGGTGCGGCGCAGTGTGCGGAACAGGCGTGTGCGAGTGCGACATCAGGACCTCGAGCGACCGACGGACGGTCTGCGGCATAGGAGAGATTCGACTGCCCGCAGGCACGGCCGGGCGCTACCAGATAGACGGCCCCTGCGCCGGAAAAACGACAGTGTCTTCACAGACCGCGGAACCAAAAAAAAGGCGCCGACCTCACGGTCGGCGCCCTGTTCAGCAGGTACGGAGGATCAACGGCCGATGCCGGCGCAGGTGCTGGCGTTGCCCAGACCGGTGGCCGGGGTGGCCGAGATCAGGTTGTTGGCAACGGCTTCACGCCAGGTCTGGGTCAGCGGGATGAAACCGTGCGCACGCACGGCGGCATCGTTGTTGCCATCCACGCCCAGGTTGTAGTGCTTCTCCAGGAAGGTACGCACGGCCTGGCGCTGCGGCAGGGTGCGGTAGCACTGTGCGAACAGCAGGTTGGTGTAACCGGCGATCGGGTAGCCGGCGGTCGGGTTGGTGAACACCGGCACCCACTTGGCCGGGTTGGAGATGTCGGCACCGGTCGGCGGGGCGATGGTGTTCAGGGTGGCGGCAACGCTCACTTCATCCGGCGAGAAGCCCTTCACCTTGGCAATCTTGGTCGCGTCCTGCAGGTTCGGGATCACGTCCGGGCCGACATAGCCGATGGCGCCGGCAACCTGGTAGACACGGTTGTACAGCGAGGTGCCGCCGGTGGCCGGAGCCGCTTCCAGGAAGGCCGGCAGGTTGTTGTTGGCATCACGGGTGAACAGATCGGCGAAGGTCGACTTGACCTGGAACTTGCCGCCGACCAGGCGGGTGGCGCTGAGGTCTTCGTTGACGCAGGCGGCGGTCAGGAAGCGGGTCAGCAGCTCGCTGGTGCCGCTGCTTTCACCGCGGTAGATGACCTTGATGGCGCCGCTGCGGGCGCTGTCCAGCTGCGACCAGTCGTTGATCTTGCCCGAGAACACGCCGCAGATCTTGGCCACGTCCAGGTTCAGATCGCCACCGGCCTTGTTGTACGGCACGGTGACCGAGGTGGCGACCGACGGCAGCTGCAGCACCGGGCCGAGCGTGCCAGCCAGCGCCGAGCCGTTGTAGTTGGTGATCTCGGTGCTGCTCAGCACGGAGTCGCTGCCGGCGAAATGCACGTTGCCGGTGCCGTTGGCGATGAACAGGCCGATGGTGTTCTCGAGGAAGGCCTTCTTGCCGGTGCCCGAGCCGGTCACGGCGTAGCTGAAGTTGGCCGGCAGGATGCTGTCGGCCTGGCCCTTGTACAGATCGGCCGGCAGCGAGGCGCCGCCACCGTTGATGAGCGACTGCTGGGCCGAAGCGGCACCGGCGGTGGCGAGCAGCGCGGTGGCAACCAGCGCGGCCAGGGTCTTGTACTTGTTCATGATCTTCTCCTGAAGGGTTTACTGCGAAGGGAAACACCAAGGGAGGAACGGTCACTACACGCCTGCTGCCGCCGAGGGCCTCCCAGCCCACTCTGCGGCGACGTGGCTATGCTGGTCGCCGCCGATGACAGGCCGCTTAAGAAACCTGTGGAAGATCGAAAAAAGGTGTGGAGGATTGTGTGGAGAATCGGCTGGATGGAATCGACTTGATGGAATCTGTCGGGTAAAGCCGACTGTGTAGAGTCGACTGTTAGTCGACTACCCTTCACACGCAGTAGCAGTACGAAGCACGCGCTCTGCGCGCTAGTCGACTAACAGTCGACTCTACCCGTGATGCGCGTTGCGCATCACTGCACCAGCTGATTCATTTCCATGATCGGCATCAGCACGGCCAGCACGATCGTCAGCACCACGCCGCCCATCACCAGGATCATGGTCGGTTCCAGCAGCGCGGTCAGCGCCATCGCACGACGCTCTATCTCGCGCGAGATCGTCTGCGCGGCGCGATCCAGCAGCGGCGCCAGCGATCCAGTCTTCTCGCCGCTGGCCACCAGGTGCACCAGGATCGGCGGATACACCTTCTGTACTTTCAATGCAGAACCCAACGCAGCGCCTTCGCGTACGCGCGCGGACACGTCATCGGCGCAGCGCGCCAGCAGCGCGTTGCCCAAGGTCTGCCGCGCCGCCTCAAGTGCACGCAGCAGCGGCACACCGGCATCCAGCAGGATCGCCAGCGTCGAGGCGAAACGCGCGCTGTTCACACCCAGCACGAAGCGCCCGACCATCGGCGCCCGCAGCAGCATCGCGTCCCAGCGCAGGCGAAGCTCGGGCGTGCGCAGGGCCAACCGCCAGGCCACCACCAGCGCCGCGATGCCCAGCCCCACCCACACGCCCCAGCTGCGTACGAAAGCACTGGCCGCCAGCATCACCTGCGTGAGCATCGGCAGCGTCTGCCGCGCCTGCACGAACGCGGTCACCACCTGCGGCACCACGTAGCTGAGCAGGAAGATCACGATCGCCACCGATACCAGGCTGATCGCCGCTGGATAGATGAAGGCGGTCAGCACCTTGGCCTGCAGCGCATTGCGTTCTTCGATGTAGTCAGCCAGGCGCTCCATCACCCGCGCCAGATCGCCGGAGTCTTCACCTGCACCCACCAGTGCTCGATAGATCGGCGGGAAATCACGCGGCCGCGCGGCGAGTGCCACGGTCAGGCGCTGGCCAGCACGTACATCCGCACGCACGGCAGTAAGTGCATGCGCAACATGCGGGCGCTCGGCCTGCTCGATCACCGCGCTCAAAGCACCTTCCAACGGCAGGCTGGCGGCCAGCAGGCTGGCCAGCTGGCGCGTGGCCCAGGCCAGCTCGCTGGCGGACAACCGGCGAGCACCCCAACCATGGCCGGCACTGCGCGCCGCACTCACCTGCACAGGGGTCAGCCCGCGCCCGCGCAGCAGCTGACGCGCACCGCGCGGGCTGTCGGCGTCCAGCTGTCCTTTCTCGATGCGGCCCTGCGCGTTGGCAGCCTGGTAATCGAACAGTGCCATGCAGACCTCAGTCGTCGCCGGTGACGCGCAGGATTTCTTCCAGCGTGGTCACCCCGCTGTCGACCCAGCGCTGGCCGTCCTGCCGCAACGTCCGCATGCCGGCGCGCCGCGCGGCCTCGCGCAGCGCGGGCTCGCCCTGCCCTTCATGGATCAATGCGCGCACGCGGTCGTCGACCACGAACAGTTCGTGGATGCCGGTACGACCCCGATAGCCGCTGTTGGCGCAGGCCGCACAGCCCACCGCGCGCCACACGGTTCGGCCTTCGCCATCCACCTCGGCACGCCGGCACTGCGTGCACAGCCGGCGCACCAGCCGCTGCGCCAGTACGCCGCGCAACGACGAGGCCAGCAGGAACGGCTCCACGCCCATGTCGGCCAGGCGGGTCACCGCCGAGATCGCATCGTTGGTGTGCAGCGAGGCCAGCACGCCATGCCCGGTCAGTGACGACTGCACGGCGATCTGTGCGGTTTCCAGGTCGCGGATCTCGCCGATCATGATGGTGTCCGGGTCCTGGCGCAGGATCGCGCGCAGCGCGGTGCCGAAGCTCATGCCGATGCGTGCATTCACCTGGATCTGGCCGATGCCAGCGAAGTCGTACTCCACCGGATCTTCCACGGTGAGGATGTTGCTGGTGCTGCTGTCGAGCTGGCCCAGGGCAGCGTACAGCGAGGTGGTCTTGCCGCTGCCGGTCGGTCCCGTCACCAGCACGATGCCATGCGGCTGCCGGATCAGACCGGTGAACGTGGCCAGCGTATCGTCGGCCATGCCAAGGCGCTGCAGCTGGAGGCGACCGGCATCCTTCTCCAGAAGGCGCAGCACGGCACGCTCGCCATGCCCGGTCGGCACGGTGGAGACACGGATGTCCAACGGCCGGCCGCCCACGCGGATCGCAATGCGTCCATCCTGCGGCAGGCGCTTCTCGGCGATATCCAGGTGCGCCATGATCTTGATACGCGACACCAGCGCCGCGTGCAGTGCGCGCCGTGGCTGCACCATGTCACGCAGCGTGCCGTCCACACGGTAGCGCACCACCGAATGGGTCTCGAACGGTTCGATATGCAGATCGCTGGCGCCATCGCGCGCGGCCTGTGCCAGCAGTGCATTGATCATGCGGATCACCGGTGCATCGTCCTGTGCATCCAGCAGATCGGTGACCTCCGGCATGTCCTGCATCAAGCGGTCCAGATCGACTTCGCTTTCAGCGGCACCGACCACGGCAGCGGCGTCGCCGCCGTCACGGTACTGCTCCCCCAACCGCTGCTGCCAGGTCGCGGCATCCAGTGCCTGGAATGGCAGCGGGCCGTGCCGGCGCCGCAGTTCGGCCACGGCCCACGCCGCAGTGTCGGCGGTGCCAAGCAGTACCGGCTCGCCGCCAGCCTCGGACAGCATCACGCCATGGCTGCGCACCCACGCGTACGGCAACGGCGCGGCGGCGCTCACGGCCCGATCACCAGTTCCGGCGTGTAGCCCAGCCCGCGCAGCTGCTGCAGCGCTGGGTCCAGCGTCGCCGGATCGCGCGGCAATCGCACGCGTAGGCGTTGCCCACTCTCACCAGGCGTCGCCTCGGCGTAGGCCTGCAAGCCCAGCGCACGTACCTGCGCTACGCCCTGACTGGCACGCGCCGGGTCCAGCCCCTGCGCGAACTGCACCAGCTGCGCGTCGCCGTCACCGGCCGGATACAACGCCGCCAGGCTGGTGTTCTGCAGCGGCTGGCCCTGTCCATCGCGTGCATTGCCCTGGCCGAGTACGGACAGGTCCTGCGGTGGCAGCTGCGGCGCCGACAGCGCGGGCAATGCCCAGCTCTGCACCGGCTGCGCGCCGGCCTGCGCATTGCGCATGTAGTCGTAGCGGTCCCGGGTCAAGCGCTGTCCGGCGGCCGGGTCGCGTACCACGTGCGGGCGCAGGAATACCATCAGGTTGGTCTTGGCGCGCTTGCGAGTGTCGCTGCGGAACAATGCCCCGAGCACCGGCAGCTTGCCCAAGCCTGGCACCGCATCGCGCCCGTGGCTGACGCTGTCTTCCAGCAGGCCGCCGAGCACCATGATCTGGCCATCATCCAGCAGCACGCTGGTGTCCAGTGCGCGCTTGTTGGTGATGATGCCGGCGGTGCTGTTCGCGCTCTGCGCATCGATGCTGCTGACCTCCTGGTAGATGTCCAGCTTCACCGTGCCACCTTCCGAGATCTGCGGTCGCACTCGCAGCTTCAGGCCCACATCTTCGCGCACGATGGTCTGGAACGGGTTGTTGCTTCCGCCGCCACCATCGGTCACATAGCGCCCGCTGACGAACGGCACTGTCTGGCCGACCATGATGCTGGCCGCTTCGTTGTCCAGCGTCATCAGGTTCGGGGTGGACAGGATGTTGGCACCGCCCTTGCTCTGCAGCGCATTGGCCAGCGCCTTCATGTTGAGGATCTGGCCGACACCGGGCAGGTTGATGGTGCCGTCGATCACGCCGATCTTCAGGCCATCCTTGGGCAACACGTCCAGGGTGGTGCGCGCGCCGGTATTGAGCCCGCTGCCGCCGGTGGCGCCGCCGAAGTGGGTGCCGCCGAAGGTGCGTCCGTTGCCCAGCATCCACTGCACGCCCAGCTCGGCGGCGTCGGTCTGGTTGACCTCCACGATCAGGCTTTCCACCAGCACCTGCGCACGGCGCTGGTCGAGCTGGTCGATCACCCGTCGCAGGTTGCGGTACACCGGTTCCGGCGCCGAGATCAGCAGCGTGTTGGTGGCCACGTCGGCCTGTACCGAGATGCCGTTCTGGCTGAAGCCGGTGCTGCCGGCGTCGATCGGGTCACGCCGGCTCGGGTCCAGCCGCTGCGATTCCAGTGCGTTGCCGCCGGTCTTGGCCTGCTGCGGCTGTGACGGCTGTGCGGGTGTGGAGCGGTTGGCGTCGCCAGGCAGCGGCGTGATGCCTTCGTTGCTGCCCATCGCCGGTGCATCGCTCTGGCCGGCCACCACACCGCGCAGCACGCCGGCCAGCTGGTTGGCCTGGGCATTGCGCAGATAGACCACATGCAGGTTGCCGGACTCGTCCTGGGCACGATCCAGCTTCTCCACCAGCTGCCGCGCCAGGCGCGTGCGGCCGGGGCTGCTGGAGCGCAGCAGCACGCTGTTGCTGCGTGGATCCGCCATTACCACCACCTTCTGGCTGGGCTCGGCGCCCTGGGCATCCAGCAGCGGCGCGACCATCGCCGCCACGTCCACCGCGATGCCCTGCTGCAGCTTCACCACGTCGGTGTCCATGCCGGCCGGCGTATCGACACTGGCGATCACCCGCGCGATGCGCTCCAGGTTGTCGGCATAGTCGGTGATCACCAGGGTGTTGTTGCCCGGATTGGCGGTGATCGGGTTGTCCGGGCTGATCATCGGCCGCAGCACCGCCACCAGCGCGGCCGCGTTCTCATAGCGCAGCGCAAAGGTGCGCGTGGCGACCTCGCCCCCTGCACCGCCGCTACCGACCCGGCCACCGAGCAGCTTGGCGTCGGCCTGCGGCACCACCCGGCTGACCCCGCCGTTCTCGACCACCGCGAAGCCGCGCATGCGCAGCGCACCCAGCAGCAGCTGGTAGGCCTGGGTCCGGCTGACCGGGCCATCGGAAACCACCGTCATCTTGCCGGTCACCCGTGGGTCGACCAGGAACTGACGCCCGGTGAAGCGCGCCGCCATGCGCAGCACGCCGCCGATATCGGTGTCCACCAGGTTCAACTGCACCGGCTCATCGCGGGCGTCCTGCGCCAGTACCGGCGCAGGCGCGTGGGTCACGCAGAGGATCAGGGCCAATGCGCTGCTGCAGGCAAGGCTGCGCATCGCCCTCATGGACGGGCACCCGCGGTGGCCACCATCACGATGTTTCCGGAAATCCGTGCCGCCGGCATGTTCGCGTCCCCTGTCCGTGTCAATTGCAGTTGCTGCAGTTCGATGGCCGGATCGGCCAGCACCGGCAGCAGCCAGTTCCATAGCGCGTCGGCGGGCACCGCCTGCACCTGCAGGTGCCAACGCCCGTCGCGCGCTTCGATATGCAGGCCGCCGGCAAGGCCGGCGGTCTTGATTCCATCGCGCACCCCGGCCAGTGTCGGGTGCTGGCCCTGCGCCTGCTGCTGGCGCTCACGGGCGCGCAGCAGCGGTGCCAGTGCGCGCGATTGCGCCTGCAGGCGAGGTAGCTCGGCCTGCCAGTGCGTTCGCTGCTTCAGCAGTGGCTCCAGCCACAACGACCACAGACCCGCCACCAGCAGCGCCGCCACCATCACCCACAGCATCAGCCGGTCGCGCGGGGGCAGGCGTTGCCAGCGCTGCCGCAGGCCCGCCAATCCTTCGCCCAGTCGCAGGGTTCGGCTCGTCATTGTCCGGCTCCGCTGACCCGCAAGCGTCCGCCGGCGTCGCGCGCCAGTTGCAGGCCCTGCGCCCGCACTGCTTGCTGCCAGTGTTCGAGCCGCTGTGGATCATCGGCCAATGACTGGGCATCGGCATCCAGCTCCATGTCCAGCTGTCCGGGCTGGTAATGCAGGCTGCGCACCTGCCCCGCCAGCTCCGGCACCGCCTGCAGCGTGCTGGCAACCTGACGCTGCAGCGGCGGCAGCGGCGGCGCCGGTGGTGGCACCGCAAGTGCTCGCCTCGCCTGCAACACCGGGTCCACCACATCGGTGACCTCCGGGAAGCGTGCGCTGAACTGCCGCGCCATGTCCTGTTGCAGCGCCTCACCTTCGACCTGCCAACGCGAGACCTGCAGCTGCAGGCCGAGCGCGGCCAGCAGCACCGCCGCAAACGCCAGGCCGATCGCCAGTCGCGGCGCTTGCCGATCCGCACCGGGCAGCGGCAATGACCATCCCGGCAGGGGGCCACAGGCCTGCCGTGCATGCGTGACAGCGGTGGCCGGCACGCTGTCCGGCCACGCCGGTGGCACGCTGTCGATCCATTGCACGGCCCGCACGCCGGCCTGTTGCAGGCGCACGGCCAGCGCCTGCATCACCGCACACGCATCGCGTCCGCCATGCCATTGCACGAACCCCCGATCGCGCCCACTGCGCACCAGCAGGTGCTCGCCGCTGACCTGCAGCGTGGCGTGGCCGTCCTGCCACGGCAGCAACAGCGGCGTCGGGTACAGTGCCTGCAGTTGCAGCGCACACGCACCCAGCAGCTGCTGCGCCTGCACGATCGCCTGCTGGCCGAGCCAGGCCACCGGAACCGTGCCGTCCGCCGCCTGCGCACCGTGGGCCAGCGCCACCTCCTGCAGGTCATCCAGCAGCATCGCCTCCACCTCACCCTGCAGTGCCGACTGCAGGCGGCGCCCGGACAACGGCGGCAGCTGCAGTTCCAGCAGGATCAGGTCGTCCGGATCGAGGCAGGCACGCACCGCGGCCTGCGGATGCCGCAGGCCCAGCGCCGCCAGCGTGTCGCGGCCGTGCGCCAGCACCTCGCCCCTGTGCAGCTGGGCCCAGTCCACCGCGCTGTCGGCGCGCAGGCGCTCCAGCGCCGGCAGGCGCACCCGAAGCTGCACGTTCATGCGCCGATCCTCGTCCACACGCGTTGCACTCGCACCCCATCGTCGCGGTACTCGCGCCAGAGCAGCGCGCGAAAATCAACCGCGCTGCCGTCAGCCTGCACCTGGCCGACGGCCAGGAACCACTCACTATGGATACCCAGGGGAAGCACGGCCATCTGTTCGTTGCTCAGTTGGAGGCGGTTGGCGATGTCGCCGCGATTGAGCAGCCAGTGGCCAGCGTCGCGCTCACCGAGCAGCGCCTGCAACCGTGCCGGCTCGACCGCAGGCGTCACCGCCTGCAGAACGCTCAGGTCGCTGGTGTTGGCGTTGACCAGGGTCTGCGCTGGCAGCACCACGGTGCGTCGCACCAGCGCCTGCAGCGCCATCGGGTCGGCACCAGGCAGCGCCTGCTCGATCAATGATTCGCGCGGCAGCGGCGCCTGCGCCTGCATGTCGCCATCGCGCAGGCGTGCCTGGATGTGGTCCGCCGCGGAGGCACAGGCACCCTGCCCCAACCCCTGCCCGGCGCACAACGCAACGAAGGCGCGTCGCGCTTCGGGATCCGGCTGGCCATGGGCCAGCAGATTGCGCAGGTTGAACATCGACTGGGCATCGACCAGCTGCAGCTGCACCGGCAACGGCGCCTGCAGCTCCAACGGGCGTGCCCAGCGCCCGCCGCGCACCGTCGTCAGCTGTTCCTTTACATCCTCACGCAGCTGCTGCGCTGCACGCTCCAGCGTGGCGTCCACCGCCATGCGCACCTGCGCGCGCAACTGGTCGCCACGCAGCGCTCGCAGCTGCGCCGCCTGCCGGGTCAGCAGTGCGGTGGCAATCACGGCCACCAACGCCACCACCAGCAGGGCGACGATCACCGCCATGCCACGCTGGCGGATGCACGAGACCGAACGCGCCCGGGTTGCCATCGGTACGCCTCACAACTGCCAGGAGCCGATGTCCGCGTTCCCGGCGTCGCCCCCGGGCTTGCTGTCCGCGCCCAGCGAGAACACGTCGATGTCGCCGTGCGTGCCGGGAATCTGGTACTGGTACGGGTGGCCCCACGGATCATTCGGGAGGCGGTCCAGATAGGGCGTGACCGGCATCGCACCGCTGCCCTGCGGTGGTTTCACCAGAACCTGCAGGCCCTGCTCGGCACTGGGGTACTTTCCGTTGTCCAGCTTGAACAGCTTCAACGCCTGCATCAGCGCCGCGATGTCCTGTCGCGCCGCGACAACGCGTGCCTGGTCGGGGCGATCCATCAACCGCGGCACGATCAACGCGGCGAGGATGCCGATGATCACCACCACCACCATGATCTCGATCAGGCTGAAACCCTGCTGCCGAGCCCTGCGACCACGAACCTGCCTTGCCATTGTTCCGCCCTCGTCATCCTGGAAGAGACCGCCGCACCATGGTCAGCGGTGCATGTGTCAGTACGATAAACAACCGCCGGCAATTCGCTGCGCGCGCTCCTGTGCAGGCACGGCACGTGCAGCCGGTGCACATGCAGCCTCGAACAGATGGCGCGGGATGGCGGCCAGAGTGTCGTCGATGCAGCCACGCAGCAGCGGGTTCGCGCAGGCCTGCAGCAGCCGCACGCACTGCATGGGCGTCCATGCCGTCCCATGATCGAGGCCGATGAACGACCTGTATGCCTGGTGGTAGCGCAGGTCGTCGTACACGCGTTGCGGACTGTTGAGGTCACGCACGACCACCAGCAGCGCTGCACGTTGCACCAGCCGCGCGTCGACTGCTTCAAGCGGCAGCAGGCTCATGGCCGCTTCGGGCCACGGCCGCAACTGCAGATCGAGCGCCCTGCGCAGCGCCAGCAGCGGGTGTGCGCTGCTGTCCAGCGCAGCCCAGCGCGCCGCGTCCGCCCACGCATCACTGGAAAGAACCCAGACCCATGAATGTCCATAGCGCTGCACGTTCAGGGGGGTGTGCCGCGCCTGCTCCAGCGAATGGCTGAGGTGGCGATCCAGCTCCAGCATGCTGATCCTGCGACTGTCTGCCATCTGCGTCGCCTATGCTCCGCGACGCGTGGTGCGTCGTACTCTGGAGAAGACGTCAGCAAGGCAGGTGAAGCGACACCGCGAACACAACTCTGTGCGCTGCGTAGTGCTTCATCGGCAACGTCATCGCAGCGTCATCCGCTTGCAGGCTTCGCGCTGCAGGCGCGGCGCGTCGCCGCCGCAGCGGCGGGCCAGCATCGCCACGTCGCTGCGCGCGGCGAACGCGACCAATGCATCGGTCATGTCCACGTCATCGCACCATGACGCCATCGCAACGCGCACCGCCGGCAGCTGCCAGCCCTCCATCACGCCGTGGCTGCCTGACACGAACCAGTGCCACAGCCGGTGGTGCAGTACCTGCTCGTGCAGCTGCACGAGATCGCCAACGCCATGCATGTCCATCAGCAGCAACGCGCGCGCAAGCGCCGCAGGTGGCAGTGCCCCGCTTTCAGGCAGCGGCAACAGCTGCTGCTGCAGCCGCAACAGCATCGCCAATGGATGCGATTGCGGATCGAAGTCCAGCAGCACCGCCTGTTGCTGCCACTGCGCGTCGGACACCACGCACACCCACGGCGAGCCATACCGGTGCACCATCAAGGGCCGCCGCTGCGTGGTTTCCAGCAGCGCCGACAGATTGCGACGCAGATCCAGCACGCCGATGGTCTCATTGCGCATCCTTGGCCTCTCCTTGCTTGCAACAGCCCTGCGCGGTGCGCATGGCCAGCGTCTGCATCTATCCAAGGACGGCGATGCCACCCGGAAAGCGACGCAGATCCAGCGACATCGTCAGACGCAGCTGCTCCAGCGCCGCATCCGGATCATCGATGCGGAAGCGGCCGCTCACCGGGGCACGCGCCAACGCCGATTCGCCCAGCAACACCTTTCCGCGGCGGTAACGATTAATTTCGTCGACCACCTCGCGCAGTGGTGCTCTGCGGAACACCAGCATGCCCTCGGTCCAGGCGCTCACGTCCGAGGCCACAACCTCGGCCACCACGCCGCTGAGGCGCTCGTCGTACCGGGTCTGCTGGCCGGCCTGCAGCTGCAGGCGGCCCTGCGGGTGCTCGATGCGGGCACTACCGTGCAGGCAGGTCACCCGCACCTGGCCCTGGGTGTTGCGTACGTCCAGGCGCACCGCACCTTCATCGGCAATCACGCAGCCCGCCCCCGCGAACAGCGCCAGGCGCAGGCCGGTCCGGGTCTCGATCGCGGCCTGCCCCTGCATCAGCTCGAAGCCTTCGCCCTGCGCGTCAGCGCGCCGGCGCAGGCTGCTCTGCGTATCCAGTTCTATCTTCAGCTGAGGCGAAGGCGCGATCTGCAGCCGTTCACCGGTTCCGGTATGGAAATCGGCCGCCATGGCCGTCACCGATGGCCACAACCCCAGCGGCGGGCGGATCGCCGCCACCACCACCAGGCTGGCCGGCGCCGCAATGGCAGCACCGAGGAAGGCACGGCGACTCCAGCGCTGGGCCGGCGTCGGTGCAACAGGCTGCCGTGCCTCTGCAGGCAACTGCTCGCCCGCCAGACGGACCTGCTCCCATTGCCGGCGCGCACGGCCGAACGCCTCGCGATGACGGGTGTCTGCCTCACACCACGCGCGGAACCTGTCCCCATCGGCGGCAGTGGCTTCGCCCGAGGTCAACCGCACCACCCACGCGTGGGCCTGACGCTCGACGGCATCCAGCGGGCGTTGCGGGCGATCGTCAGGATCCATGGGGACTCATGCCGGACCCGCACGCTGCGGGGTTCTGCTCGGCGTCAAAGTGTAGACGGATGCCGCCGCTCAGAACCGCACCTGGCGCCCCTGCCCACTGCGTTCGGCCAGGTAATCCTGGGCCGCCTTCAGCTCGCGCTGCACCAGCCGCAGCGATACACCGAGGTGATCGGCCACGTCGCGCTGCTGCAGGCCGTCGACGCGGATCGCCAGCAGGATGCGGCGACGGCGCTCGGGCATGCGCTGCAGCAGCCCGACCATGTCTTCCAGCGCGAACTCCAGCTCGGCCGCCTGTGCCGGGCCCGGTGACGGATCGGCCATGTCCATCAGCGTGTCCACTTCTTCCAGGCTGAGCAACCGGTGGTCGGCACGTTGCCGATCGATCACGGTGTTCATTGCCATGCGCAGCAGGTAGGCCGCGGGATTCTGCACTGCGTCCAGGCGGTCACGGCGCGCGCTCAGGCGCATCCAGGTGTCCTGCAGCGCATCGCCGGCCAGCTCCTCCGAACCCAGCTTGCGCACCAGCCTGCGCTTCAGTTCGTCATAGGCGCCCAGAAGGTGGTCCATCAGGTCAACTGCCCCAGCCGTACCGTTGCTCATGTTCGAATCCTTGAAATCATGGAAGGGGCGCGCGCCGGCCACAGTCGTGGTCGGTGCCGGAAGGGCGGATCTGCAGCGTCACCGGCTGCGGCAGCGCGGCGGCTTCGGCTGCCAGCACCAGGCCCTGCAGCGCCTGCAGCAGGCGCGCGTCGCGACTGGCGCTGCCACTGCCGGACAGCAGTTCGGGGTCATGCACCTGGCCGTCTCTGCCAACGCTGAAACGCAGGGTCGCGGCATAGCGACCCGGAGCCAGCTCGGGATCGTCACAGAACGCTGCGCGCAGGCGTTGCTGCAGGCCACCGTAGCGACGGCGCCGCTCGGCATCGGGCAGTTCCGCGCCAATGCCGGGCTCGGCCGTGGAGGACGCGCTCCGACGCAGCACCACGCGCTGTTCGCCGATCACCTCGGCCTCGACACCGGAATCCTGCAGCAGAACCTGCAAGGCAGGCAGCGGCGCCAGGCTGGCGCGCAGCACATGGCTGCTGCGGCCCGCGGCAAGGTCGCCCGGGTACATCACCGACCACCCACTGATGACACTGAAGCGCTCGACCGCCTGTTCCAGCGGCTGCGCAGGGATGTCGTAGGCATGAACACCGTCCTGGGCGGCCGCGGCAAAGGCCAGCAGCAGCCATCCGGCGATGGCCAGCCTCCACGTTCTGATCGCATGGTGTCCATTCAGCCCCCTGACGTAGAACACATGACCCTCGGCAGCGACAGCAGCTGCAAGCGGATCAAACCGTACCGGGAGCACATGTCATTGCGATGACCGCCGCGCACGGCCAACCGTTGGGCCAGCCCCCTGGAGCCAGTCACTAATCAGGAATCAGGAATCAACGAATCGAACAGACATGTTCATCTGCTCCTGGAGTCAGAGCCCGTTGCGCAGCAACGGGATCCGACCCCGTGCCGACCAAAACGTGTCGACCAAGGTCGACACCCACCAAGAGCAGCTCATGCCGTTCCGGCAGCCTGCCTGGCCATACCGCCACGCCGCCCCAAGCAGCATCGCCGTCGCTGTTGCTGTTGCTCCTGAGGTTGCCGGCCAGCGGCCGTCACTACCGCGGGTGCCGGGTGCAACCCGGCCTTACCTCTCAAAGCGGCAGCTGGGTCGTCTGCTTGATCCGCTGCATCGGAATCTCGGTCTTGGTGTTCTGCACCCCGGCAATGCGGTTCAGGTGCTGCATCTGGAACTGCCGGTAGGCATCCAGGTCGGCGACCGCCACCCGCAGCAGGAAATCGCAGTCACCGGCCATCAGATGGCATTCAAGCACTTCCGGGAAAGACTTGATGCTGTTGATGAAGTGATTGGTGGTGTCCTCATCCTGCCCGCGCAGCCACACCCGCACGAACACCGTGAAGCCACGGCCCACCTTGGCCTCGTTCAGCAAGGCCACGTAGCGGTCGATATAGCCGCCCTCCTCCAGGAGCCGCACCCGACGCAGGCAGGCCGAGGGCGAAAGGCCTACCAGCCGGGCCAGCTCCAGGTTCTGCAGGCGGCCGTCGCGTTGCAGGGCGTCGAGGATGCGCCGATCGAGGTTGTCGAGCTGGTACTGCATGGAATTTCACTCTTGGCGACCCTGGCCGCACGGAACATCAATATTCCCGAATCCAATGGCATCAACGCAACCCGATTTCGTGATCGGACCGCTAGCATGGGCTACCCCCACCCTTGTTGCAGCTCCATGGACGCCCGCACCACCCTCCCCCTGCCAGACACCTGCGATACCGCGCCGCGCGCCGAATTCCTGCGCGGCCTGCGCGCCGCCGTACCGGTAATGATCGGCTTCATTCCCTTCGCCCTGGTACTCGGCGCCCAGGCGGCCCAGAAGGGCCTGAGCGCACTGGAAGTGCCGCTGATGACCGGCCTCAACTTCGCTGGCGGCTCGGAGTTCGCCGCCGTCGAACTGTGGACCTCGCCACCGCACATCGCGTTGATCGTGGCGATCACCGCGCTGGTCAACAGCCGCCACCTGCTGATGGGCGCCAGCCTAGCCCCGCTGCTGCAGCACCTGCCACGCCGCCGGGTGCTGCCGGCCCTGTTCTTCATGTGCGATGAAAGCTGGGCGATGGGCGTGGCCGATGCGCGCCGTCGTGCGCTCGGTTTCAGCCTGGCCTATTACCTGGGCGTGTCGGCCGGCCTTTACACGGTCTGGGTAGCCTGCACCGCATTGGGCGCGATCATCGGCCCGATGCTGGGCGACATCCACGCCTATGGTTTCGACATGGCCTTCCCCGCCGTGTTCCTGGTGCTGCTGCGCGGCATGTGGCAGGGCATGAAAGCGGCGCGGCCGTCGCTGGTCAGCCTGGTGGTGGCCGCTGCCACCTACCTGCTGATCCCGGGCGCGTGGTACGTGGCCAGCGGCGCCCTGGCCGGCCTGGCGGCTGCCTGGCTGCTGGCGGAGGACGCAGCATGATCTTCAACGGCCTGATCCACTGGACCTCGGTGCTGACCATCGTGCTGATGGCTGCCGCCACCTACCTGACCCGCATCGTCGGCTTCCTCGCGCTGCGCAACCGCACGCTGAGCAAGCGCGCGGTAACAGTGATGGAAGCCGCACCGGGCTGCGTGCTGATCTCGGTGATCGCCCCGGACTTCGTTGCCGACAAGCCCGCCGATCTGGCCGCGCTGGCGATTACCCTGCTGGCCGCCACACGCCTGTCGATGCTGCCGACCGTGCTGATCGGCGTGGTTTCTGCCGGTGCACTGCGCTACCTGATGGGCTGACGCCTCTTCGCCGGGCATGGCCCGGCGCTACCCTTGTACCGCTACCCTGGTAGCGCCGGGTCATGCCCGGCGGAACACCCCTGCGACACCCGGTCGCAGGCCATCGCGCGCCCCACTTGACCAATGTCAAACCGCCCGCCGCCGTGCGGGCGTATCTCTATGCAGGACCCGAACACGCCGGCGTTACCGGCATCCACAAGGACCCTGCGATGAGCTACACCCCCGACAACGCCCAGCTGCTGAACGCCATGCAGAACGTCATGGTGATCTCCACCACCGACCTGCAGGGCAACATCACCTACGCCAACGACCTGTTCTGCACGCTCACCGGCTTCGCCCGCGAGGAGCTGATCGGCCAGCCGCACAGCATCGTGCGCCACCCGGATGTGCCCAAGGCGGTCTACAAGGACATGTGGGACACCATCAAGGCCGGCAAGACCTGGACCGGCATCGTGCCCAACCTCGGCAAGGGCGGCGTGCTCTACGTGGTCGATACCACCGTGCAGCCGCTGTTCGACGCCGACGGCAACATCACCTCCTACATTAGCATCCGCCGCGTGGTGAACGACCTGATGCAGAACTACGACCTGGTCGAGTTCAGCAAGGAAAAGTTCGACGACTTCTACGAGGCCGCGTGAACGCTCTCCCGACCAGTACGCCCTTCAGCCGCCTGCTGGTGGGTTTCGCGTCCGAGTCGGGCAATGCCCGCGCCCTGGCCCAGCGCCTGGGCGCGGACCTGCAGCCGCACGGGCCGCAGGTGCTTCCGTTCAACGACATCGACGTGGCCAGCCTCGGCCACGGCGATGTGCTGCTGGCGATCTCCAGCTCCTTCGGTGATGGCGAGCCGCCAGCCAACGGCGAGCAGTTCTTCGAAACGCTGCGCCAGACCCCGACGCTGAGTGGCCTGCGCTACGCGGTGTTCGGCCTCGGTGACACCGGCTACCCCAGCTTCTGCGGCTTCACCAAGGCACTGGATGCCGCACTGAGCGAGCGCCAGGCGCAGCCGTTGCTGCACCGCGTGGATGCAGACCTGGGCTACGAGCAGTTCTTCCAGCAATGGCAGCCGGTGCTCGGCCAGGTGCTGGACGGCGACCTGAGCGCTGGCCAGGACCTGCACCTGCAGGTCACCGCCTATGGTGAAGACAATGCGTTTGCCGCGCCCATTCTTGAACGCCGCCGCTTGAACAGCAGCGATCCGGCGGCCTGGCATCTGCGGCTGGACATCAGCGGTAGCGGCATGGCCTACCGTGCCGGCGACACGCTGCACGTGGTGCCGGAAAACGATCCTGCCCTGCTGCAAGCGCTGGCCACCTGGTATGGCGACACCGCCGCCGTGGCCGCCCTGCATGACCGCGAGCTGCGCCTGCTCAGCAAGGGCGTGCTGCGCGAACTGGCCAAGCTGGGGGGCAGCGAGCTGCTGAAGGGCCTGTTGAAGGTCAGCCAGAAGCGAGAGTTGGAAGCCTACCTACACGGCCTCGACCTGCTGGACGTGCTGCAGGACCACGCCACGCCGGACAGCGTGCCGCTGGCCCGGTTGCGCGAACTACTGTCACCGCGGCTGCCGCGCGCTTATTCCATCGCCTCGCACCCGTGCGACGACCAGTTGAGCCTGTGCGTGCGCGAAGTGCGCTACACCCTGCGCGGCCGTGAGCGCTTCGGCACCGCCACCGGCAGCCTGCTGTACGGCGGCGACCACGCCCGGGTGTACTCCCGCTCCAACCCCGGATTCCATCTACCTGACACCGGCGAAGCGCCGCTGCTGCTGGTCGGCACCGGCACCGGCATCGCACCGCTGATGGGCCTGATGCAGGAGCTGCAGGCCAATGCCTGCGAACGCGAGGTGCACCTGGTGTTCGGCGAGAAGCACCGCCAGCACGATTACCTGTACCGCGAACAGCTGCAGGACTGGCACACGCGTGGCGTGCTGGCCGGCCTGCATACCGCGTTCTCGCGCGATGGCGCCGAAAAGGTCTATGTGCAGCACGTGCTGCAGCAGCGCGCCAGCGAGGTGCGCGACGTCCTGGCCCGCGGCGGGCATCTTTACCTGTGCGGCAACAAGAGTCATCTGGAGGCTGCGGTGCGCGAGGCCATCGATGCCATCGGTGGCGACGGGCATTGGGACGCGCTGCGGGGTGAAGGCCGCATCCATTGCGAACTGTACTGACCCGTCCATGGGGTAGTGCCGGCCGCTGGCCGGCTGTCCGGATTTTCTTGGTTGCCGGCCAGCGCCCGGCACTACCCCGCCGGTCAATCGCCGACGATAAGGCCGGCGCCGCCCCCATCGGTCAATCGCCGACGATCCGGCCGTCCATTACGCGCGCTACCTGCTGGCCGAACATCGCCACGTCCTGCGGGTCGTGGCTGATCAGCAACAACGGGATGCCGGTCTTGTCCAGCACGGCCTCCAGCTCCTGCCGCAGGTGCTGGCGCAGGTCATGGTCCAGCGCGGAGAACGGCTCGTCCAGCAGCAGCGCCTGCGGCTGCGTCACCAGGGCGCGCGCCAGGGCAGTACGCTGGCGTTGGCCACCGGATACCTGCGAAGGCAGCAGATCACCCACCGTATCGATGCGGAATGCGTGCAACCACTGCTCCACCGCATCGAAGCGCTGGCCGATCCGCGGATTCAACCAGCCCTTCTCCAGACCGAACGCCACGTTCTGGCGGACGCTCAGATGCGGGAACAACGCGTAGTCCTGGAACACATAGCCCATCCGGCGGCGCTGCGGCGGCAGGTCCACGCCGGTAGCCGCATCGAACAGGGTCTGTCCCTGCAGGTGCACATGGCCCTGACATGGCCGCAGCAACCCGGCCACCGCTTTCAGGGTCAGGCTCTTTCCGGAACCGGAGGGTCCGGACAACACCACTTGCCGCTGCGTGCACTGCAGCGATACGTCCAACACGAAATCCTGGCCGGCCGCCTGCAGGCGACGCTGCACCTGCAGATCAAGCCACATCGCGCAGCTCCCTACGGCGTCCGCCCACCAGCCGCGCGGCCAGCAGCAGGATCACGATGCACACCACCGATGTCAGGATCACCAGCGCATTGGCCCGGCCGTCCTGCCCGGCCTGCACCGCCTCGTAGATGGCGATCGACAGCGTCTGCGTGCGCCCCGGAATGCTGCCGGCCACCATCAGGGTGGCGCCGAACTCCCCCATCGCACGTGCGAAGGCCAGCAGCAATCCAGCGAGGATGCCGCGCCAGGCCAGCGGCAGTGTGATGCGGAAGAACACCGCCGCCTCGGAAACCCCCAGCGTGCGCGCCGCCTGTTCCAGCTGGCCATCCACCTCCTCGAACGCCGCGCGCGCAGGCTTGAACACCAGCGGCAGCGAAGCCACCGCCGCAGCAATCACCGCGGCCTGCCAGGTGAACACCAGGTTGATGCCGAACCACGACTGCAGCCACGCGCCGATCGGGCCATTGCGGCCGATCAGTACCAGCAGGTAGTAGCCCAGCACCGTCGGTGGCAGCACCATCGGCAGGGTCAGCAGCGAATCCAGCAGCTCACGGCCTGGAAAGCGCCGGCGCGCCAGCAGCCCGCCCAGTGCCACGCCCAGCACCAGATTGATCGCCGTGGCCCAACCGGCCACCTTCAGCGACAACCCCAGCGCGCTCCAGTCCAGATCCATGCCTCAGGGCTTGCCGAACCCGTGCTTGGCCAGGATCGCCTGGCCCTGTGCCGAGCGCACGAAAGCGGTGAAGCGCTTGGCCTCCGCCGGCTGTGCACTGGCCTTGATCACTGCCAGCGGATACGCGATGCGACCGGCCACCGGCACCGCAAAGGCGCGACGCACCCGGTCAGGCATCGCCTGCGCATCGGTGGCATAGACGAAGCCGGCATCCACTTCACCGCGCGCCACGTAGTCCAGCGACTGGCGCACGTTCTGCGTGGTGATGACCTTGCCCTGCACCGATGGCCACAGGCCCGCCGCCTCCAGCGCGCCCTTGGCATAGCGGCCGACCGGCACGCTGTCCGGGTTGCCCAGTGCGATGCGCTGCACGCCGGCACCAACCAGATCCCTCAGGGTACGCGGCGCGGCCTTGGCCTGCGGCGGCACCACCACCCACAATGCGTTCACCGCGAACACCTCGCGGGTGCCCGCCGCCAGCAGATCCTGCTGCTGTGCCTGGTCCATCGTTGTTTCGTCGGCCGACGCGAACACATCCACCGGTGCGCCGCGGCTGATCTGCTGCAGCAGCACGCCGGACGCGGCGAAATTGAAATCGACCTTGGTTCCCGGGTGCGCCTTCTCGTAGGCGGTGCCCAGTTCGCGGAAGCTCTCGGTCAGGCTCGACGCCGCCGACACCGTCAGCTCGGCCGCCCAGGCCGGCATCGTGGCCAGCAGTCCCAGCAACAACAGCCCCGCTCGCTTCATGGTCGGCCCCTTGGTTGTCTGATCAGTCCAGTCCGGATTCCCGGGTCACGGCCAGTTCCGCCAGCCGCTCGGGTTGCAGCAACAGCATCTCACGTTGGTTCACCGCAATCACACCCTCGTCGCTCAACCGGCGCAATACCCGGCTCACCGTCTCCGGCGCCATCCGCAGGTAGTTGGCGATCTCGGTACGGGCCATGCTCAGGTTGAACCGGGTGGCCGAGAATCCGCGTCGTGCATAGCGCTCGGAAAGATCCAGCAGGAACGCCGCCATGCGCTCTTCGGTGCGATGGTTGGCCGCCAGCGTAGCGACCTTGCCGATCTCCGCACTGAGCAGGCTGAACAGGCGCGCCTGCAATCCCGGCATGCGGGTGGCCAGCAGGCTCAATCGCGGGAAGGAAATGCGACACAGATAGACCGTGTCCAGCGCCACGGCATTGCAGGGGAAGCGCGCGCCATGGATGGCATTGAGCCCGATCACTTCACCGGGCAGGCTGAAGCCCAGCACCTGCTCGTTGCCCTGGCTGTCATCGACGAAGGTCTTGACCATGCCGGCACGCACAGCGGCGATCGAGTCGAACGGATCGCCGGCGCGGAACAGGTAGTCACCGGCCTGGAACGGACCCACGTGGTCAACCAGCACGTGCAGCTCGCCCAGCGCGGTCTTGTCATAGCCCTGCGAGATGCAGGCATCAGAGAACGCGCAGGTGCTGCAGAAATGCAGCGCATCACCGTCATCGGCCGCCGCGGGATTGGGCGTGACCGGTCGCGGCGGAGAAGGAGCAGAGGGGTTCAGGGGCATTGCAGCGACGCAGGAACGAAGGCCCCCATCATACGACAGCGTGCCGCCCGCCCCTGCGCAATGCACCTACTCCGACGCAGGGTCCGAACGCCGTTGCGGGCCACGCTGCCGCACGCTGTCGCGCACATCCACGTCGAACTGGAGTTGCAGCATGCTGTCGTCATCCAATGCGATGCCGAAGCCAAGACCCTCACGGCACGGCAGGCGCGCTGCCAGTGCCTCCACTGCTTCGCGTGGCAGCACCAGCCGGCAGAACGTACCGCCATCGAGCAGCACCGCCTGATCGCCGGCATGCAGCGACAGTGCCACACCCCAGCCACCGCCGCCGCCAAAGCGTGTCAAGTTCTCCAACGACTCACCGGCCAGCAGCCGCGCCAGTTCCTCTTCATCCACGCGCAGGCGCATCGATTGCTGTTGCAGCTGGACTTTCATGATGCGGTGGACTCCCATTCCGACGGGGTATTGCAGTTGAGCAACAACGCCTGATCCCCTGGCGCCAGTGGCAACCGGGTCACGCCCAGGCGTTGCTGCAGGACGCGCAGTGAACGACGCGCGGTCGGATCTTCAATCAGCTCCTGCAGCACGCGCCGGCAATGATCATCGATCTGCAAGCGCATCGGCAATGGTTCGTCGGCAAACACCGCGCAGGCGGTGTCTTCTGCCAGGCACAGTCGCTGCAGCAGTGCGGCGCTCAACAGCGGCGTGTCCACCGGCACCACCCATGCCGGCCCATCAGGCATCTGCATCGCTACGCTGTAGAGCCCGCCCAGTGGCCCGCATCGGGGCACACGATCAGGGATCCCGCCGAAGGCCGGATAGTTGCCGCTGATCCAGACCACGCGCGCGCCGGCCTGCGTCAACAGGCCCCGCATGTGCTCCAGCAGGGTGCGGCCCTGCCACGGCAGCAGTGCCTTGTCGCGCCCCATCCGGCTGGACAGGCCACCGGCCAGCACGATGCCGTTGATGGTCCCGCTCACGGTAGAGCCACGCCATGCGTGGCTGCATCGGCCGGGTGCGCCGGGAGAGCCCCATCCACGCATGGCGTGGATCTACTGGCGTCACGGGCTGTGGCTGTGCCCATGCGCAGGCTCATCGTCCGCATGGCAGAGGCTGCAACCCTCGCTCCATTCGCTGTCGCCGTCCTCGTAATGCTCCTGCTTCCAGATCGGGCACTGGTGTTTCACCACCTCGATCAACTGCCGGCAGGCGCGGAAGGCCTCGTCACGGTGCGGGCTGCCGGCGGCGACCACCACCGCCACGTCACCAATACCGAGCCGGCCCCTGGCGTGGGCCACATACAGCTTCAGCCTCGGGCCGAACGTGGCCTCGACCTCGGCGGCCAGGCGCTTGAACTCGTTCAGCACCAGCGGCTCGAACAGGTCGTAGGTGATGCCGGTCACTGCGCGGCCGATGTTCACATCGCGCACCTTGCCGATGAACACATCGATGCCGCCGAAGCCCGGATCGGAGACCGCCGCGATGCCCTCGGCCGGATCGATCGCCGCCTGCGCGCGGTCCACCACCTTCGCAATGATCTTCCCGCTCATCGCTCAGCCCCCGCTCACCGGCGGCAGGATCGCCACCCGGCCATCGTCGGGCAACGCCTCGTGGTCGCGCAGCACGCGCTGCTGGTCGGCGAACGCCGAGTAATCCAGCAGGCCCGCACGGAAATCCGGCCAACGCGTCGGCAGCAGCTCGCGCAGCGCCTGGCGCAGGTCGGCCACGGTGCCACCGGCCACCTCCACGGCAATCTCGCGGCTGGCATCCAGATCGGAGAACGCGCCGAACAACTGCAGATTTACCTGTCTCATCATGACTCCTGGCTCGCCAGCTGCACCGGGTCCTGATGACCCCAGCCCTGCACGCGCACGTAGGTGCCAGCACTGGCCAGACCTCCCTCGCCTTCCAGCACCACCCAGGCGTTGGCCTGCAGCATGGACATCAAACGGAACGACTCCTGCCCGGCCAGCACGCGCGCACTCAGGCGCCCCTGTGCGTCCACCTCCACCCGCGCCCGCGCGTGGAAGCGCAGGCCGGGCGGCGTGCGCACGTCGGCCTGCAGGGGCAACGTCAGCACCGGCTCCGGTGCCAGCCCCAGCAGGCGGCGCAGCACCGGTTCGACGAAGAAGCGCTGGCCCACCGCAGCCGACACCGGGTTGCCGGGCAGGCCGAAATACAGCGCGCCATTGGGCAGCACCGCAAACAGCAGCGGCTTGCCCGGGCGGATCGCCACCTTGTGGAACACGATACGCGCACCGCGGCCGCGCAGCGCGTCGGGAATGAAATCGTAGCGGCCGGCCGACACCGCCCCGGTGCTGATCAACAGCTGCGCACCCGCGTCCAGCGCTTCATCCAGCACCGCGTTGAACGCGGCCACGTCGTCGCCCACCGTGCCCTGCCAGACCACTTCGGCACCGGCGGCCTGCAGGCGGCCTACCAGATACGGCCGGTTGCTGTCTCGGATCTGCCCGGATGCCAGCGTCTGCGCCGCCTCGGTCACCAGCTCCTTGCCGGTAGCAATCACCGCCGCCTTTGGCCGCGCCACCACCGCCACCTCGCCCACGCCGATCGCATGCAGCAGGGTGCGCGCGTTGATGTCCAGCACCTGCCCGGCCTGCAGCACGCGCTCGCCGTCGCTTACATCCTCGCCGCGCAGGCGCACGTTCTGGCCCGGCTTCACCAATGCCTTCAGGGCAATGCGGGTCGGGCGCCCCTCCTCGCTGGCGAGGATCTCCACGTTCTCGACCGGTACCACTGTGTCCAGCCCGGACGGCATGCGCGCACCGGTCATGATTTCCCAGGCACCCTCGCCGCCTTCGGCGCCGGCATCGCCGGCTGCCTGCCAGCCCTGCACCGCGAATTCGGTACCGGCCTCGAACGTCGCGCCGTTGGCACGCAGCGCGAAGCCGTCCATCGCCGAATTGTCGAACGGCGGCAACGACTGCCCGCTGTGGATGTCACTGGCCAGGGTACGGCCGCCGGCTTCATGCAGCGGCACGCGCTCGGCCGGCAGCGGCGTGGCCGCGTCCAGCAGGTGCTGCAAGGCTTCGCTGTAGGCAATCATCAGTGGCCACCACCATCGACCATCGCCAGGGCGTGGCCCAGTACCGGCGCCAGGATATCCAGGCACTGCGCCGCCGCCTTCGGGCTGCCGGGCAATGCGAACACCAGCATGTTGCCCAGCTGCACCACCTCGGCGCGGCTCAGCCAGGCCATCGGCGTGTGCTGTGCACTCAGTGCCCGCACCATCTGCGCCAGGCCATGCACCGGCCGCGCGTTCAAGGAACGCAGCGCCTCCGGGGTCAGGTCACGCGGGCCCAGCCCGGTACCGCCGGTGCACAGGCACAGGCGCACGCCCTCGGCGGCCAAGGCCTGCAGGCGGCCCGCCAATGGCTCGATGCCATCGGGCAAGACCTCGGCGGCCACCACCTCGCCACCCAGCTTTTTCAGGCCGGCCACCAGGGTTGGGCCGGACACATCCTCATAGGTGCCTTCGCTGGCGCGATCACTCAGCGTGATCACCGCGCAGGCCGCGCCCTGCAGGCCCTTCGGTGCACGCGGCTTGAAACGCGCGCGCTCGGCATCGTCCATGCCGTCGGGGTGCAGCCAGACACCGCGCTTGCCGCCTTCCTTGAACAGCAGGCGGATGCCTTCGATGCGCAGCGCAGGTTCCACCGGCTTGCTCAGGTCGTACAGGGTCAGCAGCGCCGCGTTGACGCCGGCCAGTGCCTCCATCTCCACGCCGGTGCGCGCCTCGCTGGCGCACTCGCACCACACGCGGATCGCCTGCCGCTCCGGCACCGGCGCGCAGAACACCTGCACCAGTTCCAGCGGTAGCGGGTGGCACAGCGGCATCAGCATCGAGGCCATCTTGGCGCCCTGCAGGCCGGCAATCTCGGCCATCACCAGCGCATCGCCCTTGGGCAGGCGGCGCTCAACGATCAGCGGATAGGCCACTGGACCGGCATGCAGCTCGCCCACCGCCACCGCACGGCGGCGGGTGATGCGCTTGTCGCGGACATCGGCCATATGGAAGGCCGCATTCAATTCCCCACTCATCGTGTTGCTCATCCTCCGATGGAGGCCAGGTGCGGGGTCAGCCCGGTCTGGCCCTGGTGCAGTCCATGCCCGGCCGCTTTCAGGCCAAGCTGTGTGGTGATGCGTGCCAGCAGCGCGTCGTGGTCATCGTCGCTCTGCAGCAGCGGGCGCAGCGGCACGCCGAACTCGCCGAACAGGCACAGCCGCAGGTCACCCTTGGCGGTCACCCGCAAACGGTTGCAGCCCTTGCAGAAGTCACGCGAATACGGGGCGATGATGCCGATGCTGCCGCGATGGTCCGGATGACCGAACTCGCGCGCTGGGCCGGCATCGGCCGCGCGCGGGCGTTCGCGCCACCCGGCAGCCAGCAGCTGCTCGATCACCACGTCGGCACGCAGGTGGTGGCGCTGGAAATAGGCTTCGTTGTCGCCCGTACGCATCAGTTCAATGAAGCGCACGCTGAAGGGCCGGTCACGCAGGTACTCCATCCACTGCGGCAGCTCGTCGTCGTTCAGGCCGCGCAGCAGCACTGCGTTGAGCTTGATCGCCGGCAGGCCCAGCGCCTGCGCCAGCGCCAGACCCTGCTGGATCTCCGGCAGGCGGTCGTGGCCGGTGATGGTGTGGAATCGCTCGCGTTGCAGGCTGTCCATGCTCACGTTCAGCGCGGTCAGGCCGGCCCGGTGCCAACCCGGCAGGCGCCGCGGCAGCAGCGTGCCATTGGTGGTGATGGCCACTTTGGCGATGCCCGGCACCGCCGCCACAGTGGCGATGATCTCGTCCAGGTCCTTGCGCAGGCTGGGCTCGCCACCGGTCAGGCGGATCTTGCTCATGCCCAGCGCGGCAAAGGCCCGCACCAGGCGGCCGATCTCATCCACCTGCAGGAAGCGCGGGCGACCATCGGCCTGGTAGCCGTCGGGCAGGCAGTAGCTGCAACGGAAGTTGCAGGCCTCGGTAAGCGACAAGCGCAGGTACGGAAAGCTGCGTCCGAAGTTGTCGGTGAGTTGGCTCATGGCTGTTCCACCTCCTGGTACCACCCTGCAGCCCTGCCCCTGAACGGGTTGTCGACCCCAACCCGCAGAGTGCGCTGGGGCGTTGAAAGCGTCAACCCGGGACAGCCCGCAGCCTGAATTGGCACCGCCTGTCGTGATAGGCCCTCCCCGCCCGTCCCGTTCGCCGTGACAACCTCGACACCTGTCGCAGATTGCACGCTGCGGGCGGATCACTACGCCAGCCAGCACTGGCGGGGCTTAACAGCGTGGGAGAATGCCGAAAGCGTCTCCAATCGAGTGATGTTTGCAACTCTTCTGATTGGCATTGCACAGCGCCACGGGCTCAGATGGCGTGCCACCGGAAAAGGGTGGCCGGGCTTCGAATCCCGAGTTGGCTTTGAGTAAGTGCGCTTGCCAGCCGGCGTCACCATGTGTGGCGCCGGCTGGCAATCCGTCTGCCGGCTATGGCGGGCGGTGCGTTGGGGGCGTTCGCGCCCGCCGGCTTGAGGCCAACCCGGATTCGAACCACGTACCGCCCGCCACCTTTCGGGTGGCGGCTGCCGATTGCCCTGCACGGAGCCTTGCCATGAACGAATCGGACTTTCCCCATCTGCACGCCTACCGCAGCACGGCCCGCGACGAGGGTTCGCCACCGGTTGCGACTACGGTTGACCGGAACACCTTCATTGCCAATCTCCACCGCATCGGCTCCGGTGCGGCGGCCGACGGACAACCCTGGCCGGAGCGGCATCAGCTGCCCGGCCGCTGCCTGGCCCTGGCCGATGCCGATTGCGCGTTGAGTGGATTGCGGGTGGTGCTGGAAATGCTCTTGGCGGCGGAACGCACCCGGCAGAACGGCGACCCCGGGCAGTACGTGGGCGACCGGGTGATGGAGGGATTGGTCATGGCCTGCCAGTCGTTGTGCGCCCAGGCGGTGGGACGATTGCAGCCAGAAGGGTGAATGCCATCTGCAATGCCATTCAACGAGGATCGCTTCCCGCCCGACACGCCGTCGGCGCAGCGCCCTTGTCCGGGGGAATCGCGTGTACATTCCAGCGCTCTGCCAAAGCGCGTTCGACGCGGAAAGAAAATGACCGTGCCTCGGCGGGCATCTTCCCTTCAGAGAAGCCAATAGCTATCTCGAAGCGATCCAATCCGAGGTTCCCCGCCTCCAGTCCAGAGCCATCTTCCCGCTTCACTCCGACGTAGACGACGGGGCGCTTCATGTCCACCTTTGCCCTGGCAAGCTGGCGATCCAATTCAGCGCTGCCATCAAAGAACTGCATTCCTTCGTCGTTGGCGATAGAGCTGAGGGTCTGCTTGAACCGCTTCAAGCCGTCTTGGTCATGCACGCAGAACTGGATCATCTTGAAGGGCCGCTTTCCTAGAGCCCATGCGCCGCCAGAGAATCCAAGTCCGACTCCAATCAGAAGTAGTGCTGTCAGGATCCTCACCATCATCAAGGCCCCAATATGCAAAGTGTGGCGGCCAACGCCGCCGCAGAGCCAAAAATCATGACTCCAAGTACATCTCCGCTCGGTCTTCTCAGGCAGCTTCCCCTGGATGAGGGAGACCTCGTCGGGGGTGAGGAATCGGGGCACGGAATGTCCTGTTGAACGCACTGACGTTCGCATTCACCACGGTCAACAGTTGCCGGATGGTGTAGCTGGCGGTACCTGCCGAGGTGGCCAGCGCGATGCGATTACCTGTGACGTCATGATCTCAAGCCCCCTTGCAAAGAGGGGGTTGAGAAGGCCCGCTACTCCGGGGACCCATCTGCAAAATGCTGCTTTCTCCTAAAGGCAACGAGAACGAAGGCTGTCGCAGCCAGGAAGGCACCACACGCATCCCAGATTCGGCCCAGCCACAGCATCAAAGCGAAAATGGCCAGCCACATTACAGATAGTGCAAGAAACCATCCGCGCGTCAGCTTCATAGGGCTCAATACACAGTTTGAATTCCAACCATAGCGCAGACGATAGCCAATGCAACCTAATAGATTGCCGGCATCCCTTCCTCCAAATGCTGCAACGCCGGCGACAAAGGGTAAAAGCAGCGTCAGATCCGACGCACCAGATGCCGGCAAGGTCAGCCGCGTTGATAGGCGGGCGGAACAACCCGCAGCACAGGCGCAGCGACCTCATGCACCATGACTTCCTGCACAGGGATTAGGTGTTATACATCACTACATTACCAGCACGACCTGTCGCGAGGTCGGCAGGCTGCGGCGCTCCGCTGCAGACCTGACCCATCGGAAGGGCTGGCACGCGTCACGGCCCAGGGGAATGGCAATGAAGAGCAGCCGAGTGATGTTGTGGGCGCTGGCCGCCATGATGGCCGCTGCAGGCACCGCCCACGCCGGGGAAATCCAGCTGGATCGGGGCGCTTACACACTGCAGGCCGAAGAGACCGGGGCAGGCCCGATCACCGTGGTCTTTGAATCCGGTTTCGGGCAGGGCGCGGGGGCCTGGAAGGAGGTGGTTGCCGGTCTGGGGCGCGACTACCACAGCATCACCTACGCCCGTGCGGGACTCGGCAAGTCCGGCAGCGACGGTCACCCCAAGCGCATCGATGCGCATCTGGCCGACCTCACGGCCGTGATCGATACGCTCGCTCCCGGTCGCCGCGTTGTGCTGGTGGGTCACTCCTATGGCGGCCTGCTGGCCACGGAGTTTGCACGCCGCCATCCGGAGCGCCTGCAGGGCCTGGTGCTGGTGGACCCGGCCACGATGGGTCAGCGCCATGCGTTCAAGCAGGCCGACAGTGCCCGCGTGCAGGCAGATGATGCCCAGCTGCGGGCGATGCTGCCGCCAGCCATGGCCGCCGATTACGCCGTGCTGACCGAACAACTGGATGCACCCGGTGCTGAAACCCCGCGCACGATGCCGGACGTGCCGGTGGTGCTGCTGACTGCAACCCAGCTGGCTGCCGAACCGTTGTTCTTCGAAGAAACCGCAGCGGGCAAGGCGCTCTGGAAAGCACAGCACGCCCTGCTCTTCTCGGGGTTCACGCGCGGCTCGCACCGCTACCTGGCGACCGGGCACACCCTCCAGCGCGAGGATCCTGCTGCGGTGGTGGCCGCGATTCAATCAGTCTCCGGCACCTTGAAGTAGCCGTTCCGGGCAACGACTTCCCCCGTTGTTCCCCGCTACTGCCCGCGCAGCCGCACGGCAAAGTACCGCGCCGGGGAAAGGCCAAGCGCCTTCTTGAACATCGTGATGAAGGCCGTCACCGACTCATAGCCCAGCGTCTCGGAAACGCGTTGTACCGGTGCGCCCGCGGCGAGTTCACGAATGGCGATGAGCAGGTGCAGCTGCTGCCGCCAGCGTCCGAAGGACAAGCCCGTTTCTCGCTCAATCAACCGGGTCAGCGTGCGCTCGCCCAGGGCCAGGCGCACGGCCCACTGGCTGATGGTGCTGCGGTCTGCCGGATCAGCCGACAATGCCGCAGCCAATGCACGCACCTTCGGGTGATGGCTGACCGGCAACGACAGGTGCTCGGCAGGCATCTGCACCAGCTCGTCCAGCAACACCCGCGCCAGCCGGTCGGTGTGGCTGCCATGCGGGTAGTCCAGCGGCGCGTCGGCCAGGTGCAGGATCATCTCGCGCAGCATCGGGGAGATCGCCAGCGTCACGCACTGCATGGGCAGATCGACGATGCCGGGTTCGACGAACAGATAGCACAGGCGGGCGTTCGCGGTGGCGCGGTTGCTGTGCGGCATGCCGCCCGGAATCCAGACGCCGCACTGGGGCGGCACAATCCACAACGCATTGGCCACTTCGCAGGTCACCGCCCCATGCAGCGCGAGAATGAGCTGGCCCTTGCGGTGCTCATGTACGGGAATTTCTGCGTCGTGCTCGGCCACCTGCAGGCGGCTGGCAACCGCCGGGCGATCGGTCTCGTCCGGGTCCAGGTCAAAGCCGGGGAGCGAAATGCGAGCCATTCTCACATTGACCGGTTTTAGCGATTGGTTGTCATTGTAGCGAAATTCGCCAGTGCGGCCGATCACTAGCATGAGCCGCATGCACTCCCCCACTCCTGCCCGTCCCCACGTGTTCCAGGCATTCGTCCGGTTGAAAAGCCCTGCCCTCAGGACCGATCAGGAGGCGGTGCTGTTCTCGCTCAAATGCCTGCTCGCCGCGTCGCTGGGGCTGTATGTCTCTCTAAGGGTCGGCCTGAATCGCCCGTTCTGGGTGATCGGCACGGTCTATCTGGTGTCGCAGCCCCTTTCCGGGGCGACACTCAGCCGCGGCCTGTTCCGTCTGCTCGGCACCGTGGGCGGGGCCTTCGCCACCGTCGCACTGGTGCCACGATTTGCCAATGCCCCCCTGGTGCTGAGCGCCGCGCTCGCGGCGTGGATGGCGCTGTGCCTGTACCTGGCGATGCTCGACCGCACGCCGCGTGCGTATGCGTTCCTGCTGGCCGGCTATACCACCAGCCTGATTGGGTTTCCTGCGGTGATGGTGCCGGGAGACGTGTTCACCATCGCCATCACGCGGGTGCAGGAAATCTCCATCGGCATCCTGGCGGCTACGCTGGTACATGGGCTGGTGCTGCCGCGCCGGGTCTCGATGCGCGTGCACGCGCGGGTTGCCGCTGTGCTGGATGATGCGGAACGATGGACACGCGACATGCGGGCCGGTGCATCGGACACGGTACTGGCGACGGACCGCTCGAAAGTAGCCGCCGACCTGCTCGAGCTGCACGTGCTGTCGATCCACCTGCCCTACGACAGCGCCCACGGCGTGGTGCAGGTGCAGATCCTGCGCGCCCTGCACGACCGGATGCTGGACGTCCTGATGCTGTCCAGCGCGGTGGAAGATTCCATCGACCGGCTGCGTTCACCACAGGCCGGCGCGATGGATGCAACGGGCTGGCGCGATCTGCTGCAGGCCAGCCTCGCCGCACAACAGGCCGAGCTCGACCTCGCCCACGCCGACTGCCGCGTGCTGCAGGCACAACTGCGCACTGCCCGCTCCGACTGGCGCCGGCATGTACCTGCTCGCCTTGTGCGACATGCGCAGGGTGCGGTACTTCACCGGGATCATCGGCTTGCCCTGCGTAGCGCGCTGGGCGCGTTCGTCGGCATCCTGCTGAGCTGCGTTCTATGGATCGCTACCGGCTGGTCGGACGGCGCCACGGCGGCGTCCATCATCGGCACGGCGTGCGTGCTGTTCGGCACGATCGAAGCGCCGGCACCGCATGTCATGCGCTACCTGGTGGGATCGTGCATCGGCGTGGCCGTCGGCCTGCTCTACGGTCTGCTGATCTTCCCCGCGCTGTCCGATTTCGTCGGCCTGCTGGCCGCGCTCGCGCCGGTGCTGCTGCTGTGCGGATCGTTCCTTGCCCGGCCGCCCTTCATCATGGCCGCCCTGGGCGTGGTACTGACCTTCCCGCTCATCGCGGGCCTCGGTGCGACCAGCACGGTCAACATCGTCGGCGCACTCAACAACAGCGTTGCGTTGTTCGTGGGTACGACGGTGGCACTGTGCAGCATGCAGCTGTTCCAGACCGCCGATGCAGGCCGCAACCGCGCACGGCTGGAGCGTTCGATCCGCCGGGACATCGCACGACACGCCGCCGGACGAGGTGATGTGACCCGAGCCTGGCTCAGCCGCATGCTGGATCGCATCGGGCTGCTCGCTCCCAGGTTGCAGGGCCGTGCCAGCGCAACACACGACCTGCGGGCATTGTTTGCGGACGTTCGTGCGGCACATGCATCCAACCAGCTCCGCGATCTGGAAGAGTATCTGGACAACCCATACGTACGGCCGCTTCATGCGGCGCTGATCGAACGCGTCGCCGCACATTTCAGGATCCGCGCCCACGCGGCACGCAGTGTCGACACCCATCTTCTGGAACTGCTGGACCGCATGCGCGAGACAGCGGTGGCCAGCAGCGGGGCTGAGCAGGAGCATCTGTCGCACCTGCTCTGTGGATTGCGCCGCGATCTGCTCGTTTCCCCGCTTACCCATCGGCACTGACCTCATGCCTTCTGATCTTTCCATTGATGGCGTGCTCATTCCCGGCCTGCTCGCCGTGGCCGCTGCCGCCTTGGCGCTGTCGATACTGACTTCACGCCTGCTCGCCAGCCTCGGTCTGTACCGGTTGTTCGCCGCGCGGCCCCTGGTGGGCCTGTCCCTGTTCGTGATCCTGGCGGAGCTGATGGTCCGGCTCTCGCCCCTGCTCGAGAAATGAAATGAAACACCTGCTTGCTGTCATCGGCCGCTGGAGCGCAACACTGGCCGTGTGTGCGCTTGCCGCGACTGCCGCGCTCTCCCTCTGGAATCGTTACGAAATGCGCCCTTGGACGCGGGACGGGCGGGTGCGCGCCGATGTGGTGCGCGTTGCGTCGGACATGGGGGGACTGGTGACCCAGGTGCTGGTGCACGACAACCAGCGGGTCAGCGCCGGACAACTGCTGCTGGTGCTCGATCAACCGCGCTTCGCTGCCGCGCTTGAGAAGGCCGACGCAGCGGTCAGCAGCGCTCGCGCCACGCTGGCGCTGGCCCGCCGCGAATCGACACGGGACAACGCACTGGGCAACCTGGTCGCCTCGGAAACGCGCGAACGCAATGCCGCCAAGGTCGATACCGAGCTGGCTGCCCTGGCGCAGGCACGGGCCGAACAGCGCGTTGCCCAGCTCAATGTCCAACGCACCGAAGTGCGCGCAACCACCGATGGCATCGTCACCAACCTGGACCTGCATGCGGGCGACTACCTGCAACCCGGTGCGCAGGCGCTGGCGCTGATCGACACCCGCAGCCTGCGTATCGAGGGCTACTTCGAGGAAACCAAACTGGCCTGCATCACCGAGGGCGATGCCGCGGTGGCGCGGCTGATGGGCGACACCCGCGATGTCCGCGGACACGTTGACAGCATCGCCGCCGGCATTGCCGACGATCAGCGCTCAAGCACGCACAACCTGCTGCCCGCCGTGGCGCCGACCTATACCTGGGTGAGGCTGGCACAGCGCATCCCGGTACGCATCCGTATCGATGATGCGCCGCCGGATACCCGGCTGATCGTAGGTCGCACTGCGAGTGTGACCATCACCCCCTCGGCGCAGGGAGCCTGCAAGTGAGCGTGCGGACAGTACGTGGCGGGCTGCTTGCCCTGCTGCTGCCGATGACGGCCTGCGTGTCCGGCCCCGACTATCACCTGCCGGCGAGCGCTGTCGCAGCCTCCCCACGGGCGGCGCGGGCGTTCGTCTCGGGCCAGGACGCATCGTTCAGCCACGACGCGCCACCGGATCGATGGTGGCACCTGTATGGCGACCCCCGGCTTGACGCCTACGTACGCGAAGCACTGGCGGCCAATACCGACCTGCGCGCCGCCGATGCCAACCTTCGGCGCGCCAGCGCAACCGTGCTGGAGTACCGTGCGCGCGGTGCCGTGCAGGCCGACGTGGATGCATCGGGCACGCTCACCCATGCCGGTGGTTACACTCAGGCGTCGGCCGCACCGCAATCCTATGCGCTGGGCCTCCACCTCTCCTATCCGCTGGATCTCGCAGGTGGCATCCGCCGCGGCATCGAAGCCGCCAACGCGGACACGGAGGCGATTGCTGCGGCACGCGACCAGGTCCGCGTGGTCGTCGCTGCTGCCGTCACCCGTGCCTATCTCCAGGTGTGCGCCAGCAATCACACGCTCGCCGCAACCCGGCAGGTGCTGGCGATACAGCGCGCCACGCTGGAGGCAACCCGTCGCCTGGCTGCGGGCGGGCGCGGAACGGACTTCGATGTCAGCCGCGCCGGAGCCGCAGTCAACCGGAGCGCGGCGGCGGTACCGCATCTGACGGAGGATCGCCAGGCCACCCTGTTCGAGCTGGCCGCACTGATGGGCAGGGTCCCGGCAGACTATCCCAGGGAGGCGGAAACCTGCTCCCAGCCCCCTGAGCTGGAGCAGGCGCTGCCGGTCGGTGACGGCTGGCAGCTGCTCCAGCGGCGCCCCGACATACGTGCCGCGGAGCGTAGCCTTGCGGCGGCCACGGCGATGATCGGCGTGGAGACCGCAGACCTCTATCCGCGGGTCACCTTGGGCGCATCCCTGGGCACAGCAGGCACGCGAGGGCAGCTGCTTTCGGCCGACAGTTTCGGGGCGAGCGTCGGGCCGCTGCTGTCATGGCACTGGCCCAACCGCCGCGTGGCCAAGGCCCGCATCGCGGCGGCCGGCGCAAATGTGGATGCCGCTCTTGCTTCCTTTGACGGCATCGTGCTGCACGCACTGCGCCAGACCGAGACCGCGCTTTCTGCCTGCACGCAGGAGCTTGAACGCGAGCGCAGCCTGGCGCAGGCGCGTGGGGACGCGGCGCGCGCCGCCGGGCAGGCACAGCAGCTCTACCGCTTCGGCAGGATCGATTTTCTCGACGTGCTTTCGGCCCAGGCCGCGCTGGCAGATGCGGAGTCCGCATTGGCCGCATCCCGCGCGGAGCGCATTGACCGGCAGATGGATCTTTTCCTGTCGTTGGGCGGAGGCTGGGCCACAACGGATTCGGCCGCGGGCCGGGCCCGGTGACCCGTTCGGGGCAGCGACTGCATGCCGCGCGGTCTGTTCAGGTACGTGCCGCCCACACCCGTATTCATTCACTCGGACTACCCTATATTCACGCCACAGCGCCGCATGCTGCGGCGATGACGGAGGGCTTTCCATGACAACCATGCGTCTGCTTGCCATCGCGTTGACCACCGCCAATGCCCTGGCGGCGGCACCCGCCTTCGCCGATCCACCACACCACGCCCGTGGCAATGGCCCACCGCCGCACGCCGGTGGCCCGCACAACCGTGATGCACCGCCGCCGGGCTGGCAGAAGAAGGCCTGGCGTCGTGGCGATCGCCTGCCGTGGGCTGAAGTGGACCGCCGTTACTGGGTGAACGATTACGCGCGCTATGACCTGCGCGAGCCGGGCCGCGACCGGCGTTGGGTGCGCCAGTCCGACAACGAGTACCTGTTGGTGGAGATCGCCACCGGGCTGATCATCGACGCGCTGCATCGCTGAAGCGACCTGCAGCGTCCCACATGGAGCGATTTACCCCGGTGCAGACACCTTACGACCGGGGTCGCTCCGGTCGGCGGTCTTTGCGCCCACCGCGCCCCGCCTACCTCCGCTGCCGCCCGGCATGCATGCCCTCCCGCAGTGCGATATGCCCGAACATCAGTGCCGCGGCAACGAGCCCCATCGCCACCAGTATTTCGAATCCCCGATCACCGAAGAGCAGGCGGATGGAGATCTCCAGTGAGCACAGCCTGCCGCAGCGCAGACCGTGCTCGTTGAAGCCATAAATGAGCACCAGTACGCCCATCAGCCCGCACAACGCCATCAGGGCCAGGCTTGCGATGAAGATGAAAGGTCGATGGATACGCATGCGCTTGCTGCGGTCCTCTACGGTAATGTCAGGCGCGACGTTGCGATCACGCGATCGGAAGCATCCAGTTCCACCGACCAGGCTTCGGTATCCAGTCCCAGCCGGTTCTCATACCACCATCGCTGCGCACAGCGACCACCGCATCCACGGCTGGCATAGCGGGTAAAGGCAGCACCGGCATGCTCCACCACGTCAGGTTGCCCCAGCGCCCGCAGTACCTCGGCCCTGCTCGCCCCGACCGGGACCGAGGCAAGCGCGTGGGAATGCCACGCTGAGATCGCCGAGCAACCGGCCACGTACGCCACGAACAGGCCGACCAGCCCCCACATCAGTGTCCTCATTGACAGATCCCCTCCTGCGCCGCGCGCCCGCGCATCATCCGCGCAGACTCTCTTCGACGTCAAACCTCGACACGCGGGCCTGTTGCAGCGCCCGGCATCCGTGCTAGCGTGCGCCGTCAAACTCTCCATGGGGTGCAGGATGCGCAATGGAATGGGACGGAATCTGGTGATCGCCTGCATGGCCCTGGCTGTTGCCCCAGCGGCCGCAACAGCGGCCGCACCACCGGGTGATCGTGGGCAGGATTTCGTGCAGACACAGGCGATCGCCGCGCGCTGCCAGAAGAACCTGCCCGGCCTGGAACTGCAGTTGCAGGAGGGCCGCAAGCACTGGCTGTCGACACTCGACGCCGCGCAACTGCAGGCCGCCGAGGCCTATGCCAGCAGCAAGGAAGGCAAGACTCTGGGAAAGAGTGTGGAGCGGGATGCCTCCCGCGCCTTCGGTCGCAATACCTTGTCCGCCGCAGCGACCTGCGTTGGCCTCCTCGCCGAGTACGGCCCGGCCCACCCGCTGCCTTCCGGCACGGCAATGCCGGCCGACCGGGTGCAGCACTACATGCTGCACTTTGCACCGATGGTGCTGGCCCGGCTGCAGTGCGCGCGCCTGGACGGCATCGACGTGGCCGCCCAGCCCGATGGCTCGGAAACCTGGCAGTACCGGGCCTGTGGCCAGACCGAATCCGTGCGCATGACCCCGCTCGGGCAGAGCTGGTCGATGAGCGATGTGGACCGCAATCGCCTGTTCGACGCACTGACCCGATAGGTCGGACGGCATTCCTCGGGGTAGCAGGAACCATGTTTCCACCCACCACCTGGATCAAGTTGCGATCTGCCTTTCCATTGGCGGCCTGCACGGTGCTATGCGCCTGCGGCCTGGTGATGGACAGTTCGTTCGACACTCTGCGCGAGGCGCTTGACTCCGACATGGTGAACAAGGGATGGATTCCCGGCTGGGTGCCGCAAGCGGCGACCGACCTGCGGGAGGTACATGACCTCGACTCGAACACCAGCGCGCTGGCCTTCACCAAGCCCCCTGCGGTACTACTGCAGCTGCCTGCGGATTGCCAGGCAACGACATTCAGTAACAGCGATCCTGTTGCGTTCGATCGATACTGGTGGCCGGGCGACGGGACGCTCAAGTCGTCGTACCGCGTCTTTCGCTGCGCGCCCGAATCCGGAAAATCAGTCTTCGTCGCCATCAACAGGACCGAAGACCGCGTGCTCTTCTGGCGAACCTACGCGCGGTGATGCGCCCGCACCGCCGCCCCTCTTCTCAGGAACCCATGATGCCCAACGCACGTGCACGCTTCGCCGCCCTCGCCCTCTCTCTCGCGGCGTTCCTGCCGGCCTACGCCGCGCAGAACGCCCCCGCCGACGTCAAGGCCATCGAACAGGTGGTTGAATCGTTCCGTACTTCGCTGATCAACAAGGACAAGCCGACCTACATGGACCTGTTCTTTTCGGACAAGCCGGAAGACATCGGCTGGCAGCATGTTTCCGAGGACGCGCGCCTGCAGGACATCCGCAAGGCCAAGCCCGATGCGATCAAGGCGCGGCAGATTCCCGCCAACAACTTCATCGCGCTGATCGATGGAGCGGTGGCCTCGCCGAAGCCGAAGGAGGAGAAGTTCTCCAACACGAAGATCGAGACAGACGGCGACGTGGCCTCGGTGTCGTTCGACTACAGCTTCCACGACGATGGGGTGAAGACCAACTGGGGCAAGGAAATGTGGCAGCTGATCCGCACCGAACAGGGCTGGAAGATCTTCTCGGTGATCTACTCGGTCCGCGATTCCCGCAGCCCGGCCGATTGAGCAGGGCTTGATGCGGGCGCCCTCACCCGCGATCCATTCAGCCAGGGCATTGGCATCCGGCAAGAGATCGGGCAGAGTTCGGCCACGCGCAAGGACGCACGCCATGACCCGCCTGCTGATCATCGAAGACAACCCCGAGCTGGTTGCCAATCTGTATGCCTTCTTTGAACCGCTGGGCTACGTACTGGACGACGCCCGCGACGGCGCCAGCGGACTGCGCCGGGCCACGCAGCACGACTACGACGCCATCCTGCTGGACTTGATGCTGCCGCGGCTGGACGGCATGACGCTGTGCCAGAAGCTGCGCCAGGAGTTCCAGAACCCGGTACCGATCCTGATGCTGACCGCGCGCGATCCGGTCGAAGACCGCGTGCAGGGCCTGGCCCTGGGCGCGGATGACTACCTGGTCAAACCGTTCTCGCTGACGGAACTGGATGCGCGGATCAAGGCCCTGGTACGACGGGCGCAGGGTCGCCAGGTCCAGAGCGTGCTGGCGTGGAAGGACCTGCAGGTGGACACGCGCTCGCCACAGGCCTGGCGGCAGGGTCGCTGCATCGCACTGACGCCTACCTCGCACAAGCTGCTGATGTGCCTGGTGCGCGCGGCGCCGGCCGTGGTACGCAAGCAGGAGATGGAATACCTGGTCTGGGGCGACGAACCACCGGACAGCGGCGCGCTGCGAACACACATCCATGAACTGCGCCTGCAGGTGGACCGCAGCTTCGATACCGCGCTGATCACCACGGTGCACAGCGTCGGCTGGCGCATGCAGACGTGAGCCCTGCCTCCCTCTACCGCCGCCTGAGCCTGCGTACACGCATCACGATCTCGTTCGTGCTGTCGATGGCCGGCGCCATGGGTTTCATCGTTCTGGCCGAACAGGTCGACTACGATCAGGTGCGGGCTGCTGTCGTCGCGCGGACACAGCACGGCGAAGTGCAACGGCTGCAGGCCGCGCTGGCTCGCGGCCAACGCCCCGCCCTGCCACCGGGGACCCAGCTTTTCGATGCCCACGACGTGCCTGTCGTGCTGCGCCAATACGGTCCGGGCTATCACGGCGAAGAGGCGCCCAACGAGTGGCACCTGCGCGTGTTCGATAGTGGCGGCCAACGATATTACCTGCTGCAGGACGCGGCACCCTATGGCTACCTGGAACACCTGATCAATGCCTTTGCGGCACTGGTCATTTCGATCTGCGTGCTCGGCGCCTTCCTGATCGGCCGCAAGGTAGCGACGCACGTCATCGCACCCATCACGCGATTGGCGGACGCGGTGCAGGACGGCCAAAAGCCTTTTCCCTACCAGGACGCGCGCGATGAGATCGGTGTACTCGCCCGCGCCTTCGCCCGACACAGTGACGAGCTCGAACGGTTCCTGCATCGCGAACAGTGCTTCAGCGGCGATGCCAGCCACGAGCTGCGCACGCCGCTGGCCATCATCGGCGGCGCTGCGGAGACGCTCGCCTGCCAGCTTCCGGCCGACAGCCACCTGGTTCCCAGCGCCGAGCGCATCCTGCGCACCACCCAGGAGATGCAGCGCCAGCTGACCTGCCTGCTGCTGCTCTCACGCGACCCCAGTACCGTGCCGCACAACAAGGTGGCCCTGCGCCCGCTGATCGAATCCTGCATGGAGCGCTGCCAGCCCTGGATTTCCGGCAAGCCGGTGATCATTGCGCTTGATGGCCAGCACGAAGCCGTGCTGGACACCAACGCCGATCTGGCGCACAGCGTGATCTGGAACCTGCTGCGCAATGCCTGCCAGTACACCGATCGGGGCGAAGTACGGATCACCCTCCACGACACCGCACTCGTCATCGCCGACACGGGACCCGGCCTGCCGTCCAGTATCGACCCACAGCAGTTCCAGCGTTTCCTGCCCGGCAGCCCGCACAGTGGCGAGGGACTGGGGCTGTCGATCGTACAGCGCATCGTCGGGCACCTGGGCTGGAGGATGACGGTGCATTCCTCGCAGCGGGGATGCCGGTTCAGCCTGGAGTGGCCGCTCTGACGGTTTCCTGACGCACGCGTGCACATGCTGGGGATTGCTTACTTCACGGCGGAAACAGCATGCAGCACCCCAAGGACAGCGGCAAGTACCCGCACGGCAAGACCGGTCTGAGCCGCATCTTCCACACCCTCATCCATTCGCGCGATGGTTTCATCGCCACCTTCCGCGGGGAGGCCGCCTTTCGTCAGCTGCTGCTTCTGCACGCGCTGTTGATCACTGCAGCGTTCGTACTGGAAATCAGCACGGTCGAGCGCGCGATAGTGCTGGCGGTCTGCTTCATCAGCCTGCTGGTGGAACTGCTGAATTCCGCGATTGAGGCTGTGGTTGATCGCATCTCGCTGGAGCAGCACCCGCTGTCCAAGAACGCCAAGGACATGGGCAGCGCCGCGCAGACCACCGCGTTGTTGATGGTCGGCGCAGTGTGGGGCGTGATCCTGCTGGGCTAGCCCGGCAATCCTGACAACTTCCTGATAAAGCCGTTTCGATACTGCGCGCACTCCTGTTCTGCGGAACCTGCTCGTGCGTCAATGCCTCCGTTTCCCCCGGCCCCATCCGATCGTTCTGGTCTGGGCCGCCGCACTGTTCTTCACCACGATTGGAAACATCGCCCTCTGGAAGACATTGTGGGGGCTGATCGACCTCAACAGCCTGCGCGGCGCGCTGTTCCTGGCCAGCCTGCCGGTGGTGCTGTTCTGCCTGTTCAACCTGCTGCTGACGCCACTGCTGGCACTGCCGTTCCTGCGCAGGCCGCTGCTGGTGCTGCTCGTTGTCATCAGCGCCGCCTGCAGCTACTTCATGCTGCACTACAACGTGCTGATCGACCGCAGCATGGTGCAGAACGTGTTCGAGACCAACCAGGCCGAACTGAACGCCTATCTGTCGCTGCCACTGCTGCTGACCTTGCTGGCGCTGGGCGTGCTGCCCGCGACCGGGCTCGTCCTGATGCGCACCGCCAGCGGGGCGGGCTCGATACGTTCGCTGCTGGTGTGGCCAGTCAACGTCCTGGTCTCCATGATGGTGCTGCTGGCGATCGGCTTTGCGTTCTACAAGGACTATTCGTCATTGCTTCGCAACAACCGCTACATCCGCGACCAGGTGCTGCCGTTGAACGTGGTGCGGCATACCCACGGTTACCTGAAGAGCCTCTACAGCACCCGCCAGCAACCGCTGCGCGCGATCGGCATGGACGCACGGCGAATGCCGGGCCCGCGCCCGAAGCTGGTGATCCTGGTCGTCGGCGAGACCGCGCGATCACAGAACTTCCAGCTCAACGGCTACCCACGCGCGACCAATCCCCGGCTCTCGCGCAAGGAAGGCGTCATCAGCTTCAATGATGTCTCCTCATGCGGAACCGCCACGGCCATCTCGGTGCCGTGCATGTTCTCGCAGATGACCCGAGGCCAGTACGACGACGTGCGCGCCGCAACCGAGGAGAACGTGCTCGACATCCTGCAGCGCACCGGCATAAGCGTGCTCTGGCGCAACAACAACAACGGCGGCTGCAAGGGCGTGTGCGAACGCGTACCGACCGAGGACATGCCTGCGCTGAAGGTGGCCGGCCAGTGCGTCAACGCCGACGGCACCTGCTACGACGACGTGCTGCTGCACCAGCTCGGCGCACGCATCGATGCCATCAACGGCGACGCCCTGATCGTGCTGCATCAGCTCGGCAGTCATGGGCCGACCTACTTTGAACGGTATCCCGCAGCGTCGCGGGCCTTCAGCCCGACCTGCGACAGCAACCAGATCCAGCATTGCAGCAACGAGGCGCTGGTCAACACCTACGACAACACTCTGGTCCACACCGACCAACTGCTGGGCAAGGCCATCGACCTGCTGCAGGGCTATGCGGACCAGCGTGATGTCGCACTGATCTATGTGTCCGACCATGGCGAGTCGCTGGGCGAACGCGGGATGTACCTGCACGGCACGCCCTACTTCATCGCCCCGCGCGAGCAGACCCAAGTGCCGATGGTGATGTGGTTCTCACCGGAATTCAGCCGCAACGCAGGCCTGGAACTGGCCTGCCTGCACCAGAATGCCCTGCACCGTGCGCACAGCCACGACAACCTCTTCCACTCGCTGCTGGGCCTGTTCGCGGTCAACAGCGGGGTGTACCAGCACGATCTGGATGTGTTTGCAGGTTGCCGCGCGTCGGCTTCGCCGGCTGTGGCCACCTCACCGGCGAAAGAAAGGCGCCGGCTGATGCCGGTCGCTGCCCGGAACGTGGCGCGCTACTGCGCCGCCAGGGCGAAATCCAGGCCCGCGCACACCGCCGCCACCTGGGCGTCGTTGCATTCCTGCGGGTTGGTGCGCGGGCTGTCCGGGTAGACCTCGGTGGTGGTGGCAAAGCGCGCGTCGGTGAAGCCGGCGCAGGCGCCGATCGAACGCGATTCACCCCAGACCACGCCCGGCGACTGCAGCGGCAGGCCGACCAGGTTGCCTTCGGCATCGGCCGGGGCGATATGGGTGACCGGGGCCACGGCGGTGATCAATGCCTTCTGGAACTCGGCCTGCGGATCTTCGCTGTTGCCGATCACGTAGAAGCCATCCGGAATGGTGTCGCGCTCGAACGGCTTGCCATCGCGGGCGCAGCGGGCCGGGTCGAACTCGTGCAGGTCGCTGTCGGTGGTCTCGTGCAGGTCCAGGTGCACCAGCAGGTTCGGCCTGCGCTCGGCCACCCACGCCATCAGGGCGGCCGCTTCCTCGATCTGGCCTCCGTCACGGAAACTGCGGTTGGGATCGATCGCATCCGGGTTCCAGCGCTGGATGCGCTCGTAGCCCCACGGGCTGACGCACGGCGCCACGATCAGGTTCAGCCGGCCCAGGTAGCGCTCGGCCTGCTGTTCCAGGAACTGCAGGGCGCCGTGCACGCCACTGGTCTCGTAGCCATGCACGCCACCGGTGATCAGCGCGGTCGGCAGCGCCGGGTTCCAGTCGTGGTTGACCACGGCGAACAAGGGGTAGTGGTCCGGTGCATAGTCCAGCTGGCCGTACTGGATCACGTCGAAGACGCTGTCATCCAGGCGCTCAAGCGCGGCCACCACGTCCTCCTGGTAGCTGCGCTGGCGCTGCTGGCGCGCCCGCCACTGTGCGCGTTCCGCGTCGCCCCAGGGCTGGCCGGGGGTGCCGATCGGGTAGAACTGCGCAACAGTCATGGGGTACTCCAGGGGTCGAACGGATGGGTGCAGCCGGACATTCTAAGCCCTGTCGCGCCTGCGGGTGCCCTCCCCCGGCCCCGCCTTCATCCAGGCCGGGTCATCTGGTTGTAAAATCAACGGTTTTTGGCCCCTCACCCCTTGATGGCGAACGCAGCGCAGCCGGTCCTGGGTGGACCGGAATTCCTCCGCCTGCTCGCCCGTCTCAGCGACGGCGCGATGCCGGCCAGCAGTCCCGCCCTGACCGATCGCCTCGGCCAGTGGGTGGATTGGAGCCGTGCCGTGGCCCTGTCCGGGGCGCTCGGCGGACGCCTGCCCGAGCCGGGCGAGGCCGCCGAAGCGGCCGGGGATGTGCTGGACGACTGCGCCCAGGCCCACGCCAGCCTGCTGGCCTCGATCCGCGAGGATGCCGAGGCCGAGCGCCTGCTGGACCTGGCCGAAGCCGCCGCCGCCCCCAATTTCGCCTCGCTGCGCCAGCGCTACCGGGTGCTGCAGCAGGCCATCCAGACTGCCACGGGGCGCCTGCGCGGCCGCCTGCGCGATCAGCTGGTGCAGGTTTCACCCGAGCTGGCACGACTGGCCGAGGTCGATGCGGTAATGGAACAGACCCTCACCCCGCGCGAACACAGCCTGCTGGCCACTGCGCCGGCGGTGCTCGGCGCCCGTTTTGAACGCGTGCACGGCCAGCCCGGCTGGCGCGCGGCCTTCCGCCATGACATGCGCACCCTGCTGCTTGCCGAACTGCAGCTGCGCTTCCACCCGATCGAAGGGCTGCAAGACGCCCTGCGCTCCCACTGACCGGAACACCATGTCCAGAACTGCTTTCCATGTCGTTGTTTTCCTTGTCGGCCTGCTGGCCGTGTGCTGGATCGGCATTGGCTACGTTTCGGTGCATCCGCTGGGTGCAGCGGTGGCGGCGATCATCGCGGCCTGCTACATCGCCGGTGGCGTGGAGCTGTACCGCTACCGCCAGGCCAGCAACGGCCTGCGCACCGCACTGAGTGATCTGTCCGGCGCCAGGGAAAGCCTTGCCCCCTGGCTGGAGCGCGTGCCGGTGGGCCTGCGCAACGCCGTGCGCCTGCGCGTGGAAGGCGAGCGCACCGCCCTGCCCGCGCCGGTACTGACCCCCTACCTGGTCGGCCTGCTGGTGCTGCTGGGCATGCTCGGCACCCTGCTGGGCATGATGGATACCCTGCGCGGCACCGGCCTGGCCCTGCAGAGCGCCACCGACATGGCCGCCATCCGCGGATCGCTCGCCTCACCGGTGCAGGGCCTGGCGGTAGCATTCGGCACCTCGATCGCAGGCGTGGCCAGCTCGGCCATGCTGGGCCTGCTGGCGGCGCTGCTGCGCCGCGACCGCCTGCAGGCCGTGCAGCAGCTGGACCGGGCGATTGCCGGTGACCTGCATCCCTACTCGCAGGCCTGGCAGCGCGCCGAGTCGCTGCGCCTGCTGCAGGTGCAGTCCGCCGCCCTGCCGGCGCTGGTCGATCGCCTGCAGGCGATGACGCAGACCTTTGAACAGCACAGCACGGTCGCCAACGAGCGCCTGCTCGCCGGCCAGGCCGAATTCCTGACCCAGAGCCAGGCGCTGCAGGAGCGCCTGGCGGCCTCGCTGCAGCAGTCGCTGCGCGAAGGCGCCGAAGCCAGTGCCGCCGCCATCGGTGGCGCGCTGCAGCCGATGGCCGAAACCACCCTGGCTGGTCTGGCTCACCATGGCGAAGCGCTGAACGCCCGCGTCGAGCAGGCCGTGCAGCAGCAGCTGGCTGGCCTGAGCGACGGTTTCGAGCGCAGCCGCGTTGCGACCGAAGCCAGCTGGGCCAAGGTGGTGAGTGAACAGAGCCAGGCACAGCAGGCCCTGGTGGACGATCTGCGCCGGCACCTGCAGGCCTTCAGCGATGGCCAGGGCACGCAGGCCGAAGCACTCGTCGCGCGCATCGGCGAGCGCCTGCAGGCCGATGCCAGCGGCAACGCCGACGCCTGGCGCGCCGCCGTCGAGCAGCAGCAGGCACTGAACAGCGCGCTGGTCGAACGCCAGCAGCAAGCGTTGCTGGACGCCAGCGAGCATCTGGACGCGCGTGCGCAGGCGTTGCTGCAGGCGCTGGACCAGCGCCACAGCGCCAGCCAGTCGCTGCTGCAGGACCACGAACAACAGCGCTTGCAGGATTGGCAGGCCGCGCAGACCGCTACTGCCAACGCGCACGCCGAACTGCAGGCCAGCCTGGACAGCCGGGAACAGCAGCGCCAAGCGCGCTGGGACGCGGTCAGTGCCGAGCTGCAGCAGGCCCACGCCACGCTGCAGGCTCAATTGCAGGCCGGCGACGAACAGCGCCTGCAGCGCTGGAGCGATGCCCTGCAGCACGTTTCTTCCGACCTGGCCGAGCGCCTGCAGGCCAACGGCGAACGCCTGGCTGCGCAGCAGCAGCAGGTCTGCGACACGCTGGCGGCGACCGCACAGCAGATCGGCGAGAACGGTCGTGCACAGGCCAGCGCAACGCTGGCCGAAGTCTCCACCCTGCTGCAGACCGCGGCAGCCGCGCCGAAGGCCGCTGCCGACGTCATCAACGAACTGCGCAGCACCCTGTCCGAAAGCCTCGTGCGCGACAACGCAATGCTGGAAGAGCGCGGTCGCCTGCTGGCCACCGTGCAGACCCTGCTCGATGCGATCAACCATGCTTCGCACGAACAGCGCACCGCGGTGGACGCGCTGGTCGGTGGTTCGGCCGAGCTGCTGGAACGCGTCGGTAACCGCTTCACCGACCATATCGCCGCCGAGACCGGGAAGCTGGACGGCATCGCCGCAGCGCTCAACGGCAGCGCCGGTGAAGTGGGCCAGTTGGCCAGCACCTTCGGTTCCGCTGTCGAGCAGTTCGGTACGGCCTCGGCCGAGCTGTCCGGCCGCCTGGAGCAGATCGGCGGTGCACTGGATGCATCGCTGGCGCGCAGCGATGAGCAGCTGGCCTACTACGTGGCGCAGGCGCGCGAGGTGGTCGACCTCAGCCTGCTGTCGCAGAAGCAGGTAATGGAAGAGCTGCAGCAGCTGGCCACGCGCCGCGGCAAGGCCGGCAGCGCATGAGCGACGAGCTGGAGGTCGATGGCGGCTCACACGCCCCGATCTGGGCCGCCTTCGGCGACCTGATGTCGGTGCTGCTGGGTGCGTTCGTGCTGATCCTGGTCGGCGTGGTCGCCGTGCAGCTGGAGCTCTCGCAGCGGCTGGACCAGGAAGTGAAACAGCGGCAGGCCGAAGCCAAGCGCCTGCAGACCCTGGAACAGGCGCTGGCCGGCCCGCTCGCCGCCGGTCGCGTGACGCTGGTCGATGGCCGCATCGGCATCAGCGGCAGCGTGCTGTTCGCACTGAACTCCGACCAGTTGCAGCCGGAAGGCCAGGAGCTGCTGCGCAGCCTGGCCGCACCGCTGGCCGCTTACCTGGGCAGCCGCGAAGAGATCCTGATGGTCAGCGGCTTCACCGATGACGCACCGGTGCGCGAAGGCAACCGCCGCTTCGCCGACAACTGGGAGTTGTCGGCGCAACGTTCGCTGACCGTGACCCGCACCCTGATTGCCGACGGTGTGCCCGCAGACGCCGTGTTCGCCGCCGCCTTCGGCAGCGAGCAGCCGGTCAGTTCCAATGCCAATGAGGAAGGCCGCGCACGCAACCGCCGCGTGGAAATCGCCCCTATTCCCAAGCCCAAGGCGCCGGATGGCAAGTAAGCCGCCCGCCCTGGAAGGATTGCGCGCACTGGTGCGCGACCTCGATGCGGGGTCGCGTTCGCTGCCGCACTACCCGCAGGTGCCGATGCTGCAGCAGGTACAGCGCGAGTGGTCGGAGCTGCGCAGCGAACTGCAGGTGCGCCGCTCGCTGCGCACCGAGGCCCCGGCCGACGGCGGCCCGCTGAACTCGGCGGTACTGGTGCAGCGCATGCTCGACATGATGCAGGCGACCAGCCCTGGCTGCCTGCGCCATTTCATCGACTACGTGGACACCCTGTCGTGGTTGCAGGCGCTGCAGGATGGCGCCGCCAGCGGCAGTGACACCGCAAAGCCGAAGCGCACGCGCAAGCCGCGCCAAACGCCCAACGTGTAGTGCCGGCCGCTGGCCGGCAATTGATTGACAGCCGCAGGTTCAACGGGCTGCCGGCCAGCGGCCGGCACTACCCATCCTGCGTGTGCCGTCGCGCGCCCCGCGCAATGTATGAACATGTCACCAGACAGTCATCTGTCTAGCGCACCATTTTCACGTTGACCCACGGCGCCTGCAGCGCCCGCAGTCGCATCGGCTGTCCCTCCTTTCGAATTCCATGAGCTCCGCGCCCACGCGGTGGCTCGTGCCTGCCTGAGTGTCCGCAACATGACCAAGACTTTGTTGGCCGCCGCGCTTTCCATCGCGCTCGCCCCCGCGGCCTGGGCGCAGGATGCTGCCCCGACCTCCACTGGCACGTCCGCCACCGACCTCGACGCGGTTTCGGTGATCGGCAGCGGTGAAGCGCGCCAGGTGCAGCGCATCACCCGCGAGAACCTCGACATCCTGCCGCCGGGCACCAGCCTGCAGAAGACCCTCAACCTGCTGCCGGGCGTCAACGCGCAGTCGGCCGATGCGCTGGGCACCAACGAGCAGTCGATGACCCTCAGCCTGCGCGGTTTCAACTCCACCCGCCTCGGCTACACGCTTGATGGCGTGCCGCTGGGCGATGGCGCGTACAACAACTACAACGGCCTGACCATCAACCGCGCGCTGATCAGCGAGAACATGGCCGGCGCCGAACTTGCGGTGGGTATCGGCAGCCTTGGCACGCCTTCCACCAGCAACCTCGGCGGCACCATTTCCTATACCTCCGACCGCCCGGCGCAGGAACTCGGCGGCCGCGTGGTGCAGACCTTCGGCAGCGATGCCAACCGCCGCACCTTCGTGCGCGTGGACAGCGGTGATTACAACGGGTTCTCCGGCTATGTTTCCGGCATGAACGCGGTCTCCGACCTCTGGAACGACCAGACCGCCTACAACAAATCCACCACCAAGCAGTTCAACGCCAAGGGCGTGTGGAACTTCGGTCGCGGCCAGATCACCGGTTTCGTCGATACGTCGCGCACCACCCAGGCCGATTACTTCTACCTGTCCAAGGACGAGATGTCGCGCGGCCTCGGCTGGGACTGGGGCGGCTACGCGCCGGACTGGAACAAGGCTGTGGCCAAGGCCTACTGCAACACCGCCAGCTTCAATGCGAAAAAGTGCGACAACAGCGGCCCGGACAAGGATGCCGACGGGGCGTTCACCGCAGGGCAGATCCTGCGCGATGACAACCTCTACTACCTGGCGGGCGACTTCTTCCTGGCCGATGGCTTCAGCCTGCGGGCGCTGGCCTATCACCACGACGATCGCGGCGAAGGCCACAACTGGAACAGCGGTGCGTGGTCGAACAAGGGCACCGCGCAGGAAATCCCAATCATCTTCCGCAACACGATCTATACCATCGACCGCGATGGCGGCACGCTGTCATTCGATTGGGAACTGGGCGCGCACCGCATCGAGGGTGGCGTCTGGTACGAGCGCAACACCAGCAGCGCCGAACGCTACCAGACCGCCGTGGACGGCCCGCGCGACCTGAGTGGCATGAACACCCTGCCCTCCGATGTCGGCGTGTTCGCCCAGCGCACGCGCTGGAAGACCCATCAGTTCTTCCTGAAGGACACCTGGCGCCTGCTCGATGATCGCCTGACCCTGGAGTTCGGTGCCAAGAGCCCGCATGCCACCTCCGACGCACAGGCGCTGCCGGGCGACGCGAAGACGCCGATCTCGCCGACCTCCAACAACCAGTTCGCCACCGGCTCGCTGAAGGCCAGCAAGAACTTCCTGCCAAGCGTGGGTGCCAACTTCCGCCTGACCGAGCATCACGAAGTGTTCGCCAGCTACGCCGAGAACATCGCCATGTTCCAGGGCGGCTTCAAGCTGGGCCCGCAGGCGGTCAGCCAGGCCACCTGGAACGCACAGGACGACCTGAAGCCGGAAGAATCCCGTTCGCTTGAGGCCGGCTACCGCTTCGTCACCGACACCCTGCAGGCCTCGATCGCGGCCTACAGCGTACGTTTCGACAACCGCCTGCTGCAGTACAACCCCTGTGACTCGCGGCAGCCGGTCGGTCCGACCTGCGGCAACCGCTTCTACAACGTCGGCGGCGTCGACAGCCGTGGTGCCGAGCTGACCGTGCTGTGGACCCCGAACGAGCACTTCAGCTGGTACACGTCGGCCTCGCTGAACCGCTCGACCTATGCGTCCAACTACGTGCAGGCGGGCGTCGAGCAGCAGATCAAGGGCAAGATCCAGACCGATACGCCCAAACAGCTGCTGGCCACCGAGATCACCTGGCGTGACAACGGCTGGTTCGCCAGTCTGCGTGGCAAGTACACCGGCGAGCGCTTCTACACCTACACCAACGACCAGGGGTTCGGCGGTTTCACCGTGTTCGATCTGGCCGGTGGCTATGACTTCGGCCAGGTCGGTTTCGCCAAAGGCATGCGCCTGTCGTTCAACGTGACCAACCTGACCAACAAGCGCTACGCCAGCAACCTGGATTCGAGCGTGTTCGCACCGAGCGATCCGTCCGGCAAGCTGTACGTGTTCCATGCCTCGGCACCGCGCCAGGTGTTCGGTACGATCGACCTTCGCTTCTGATCGAACGCCCGGAGTCCACCGATGCTCGCGACCGCCCTGCTGCTTGCCTCCCTCTCCGCCAGCGGCTACTCCGCCCCGCACGAGGCCAGTGGTGCACCACCCCGCACGCTGGAACTGAGTGGCCGCACCTACGTGGACAAGGGGCTGGTCGCGGCCGGGCGGCTGCCGGCCGGCACGGTGGACTTCCTTGGCGACACGCTGGGATCGTTCTCGTCGCTGGCGGTGCAGCCCGGCACCTGGAAACGGACCGCCAACGGCTACGAAGGCGTGTTGTGGACCCTGCCCGACCGTGGCCGCAACGATCCAGAAGCCGGCCTGTTCTACGACTACACCGGCCGCGTGGAGCGCATGCAGCTGCATATCGACGTCATCCCGGGCAAGCCCGGTGCGCTGGGCACGCTGACGATGGTGCCGGACAAGGGCGTGGTGCTGAAGGACTTCAACGGCCGGCCGTTCACCGGCGCCGACCCGGGCGACCACACGATCACCCAGCGCGAGGTGGTGCTGCCCTCGCCGGCCAGCGGCGCCGGTGCGGGCAAGGTTTCGCTGGACGCGGAATCGCTGCAGTTCACCGCCGATGGCCACTTCTACATCGGCGACGAGTACACCGCCAACGTCTACTACTTCGATGCACAGGGCCAGCTGCAGGGCGTGATCGTTGCACCGCCTGCGATCCGTCCCCAGCGCGATGGCAAGCCCGCCTTCGGTTCGCTGGCGCCGCCGCAGACTGGGCGCCGCAACAACCAGGGCGTGGAAGGCATGGGCCTCTCGCCCGACGGCAGCCGCCTGTTCGTGGCCCTGCAGAGCGCGACGCTGCAGGACAGCGCACAGGGCAATGCGGCCGGTCGCATCAACACCCGTGTGCTGGTCTACGACGTGACAGCCTCGCCAACGCCACAGCAGCCGATCGGCCATTACGTGATGGCGTTGCCTGCCTATGCACACGATGGCAAGGGCAAGCTGGACCGTACCGCTGCGCAGAGTGAGCTGCGTGCGCTGGATGCCACCCGCTTCCTGCTGCTGGCCCGCGATGGCAATGGATTGGGCAAGGACGGCGACGACCCGATCGTCTACAAATCGGTGCTGCTGGTGGATGTGACCGATGCCACCAACCTCGCCGAAAGTGCGTATGAAACCGGCACGGCCTCGGTGCTGGCCAACCCGACCGGTACTGCACTGAAGCCGGAGATCATGCCAGCCCGCAGCGACGAACTGCTGAACCTGCTCGACCGCCCGCAGCTTGCGCGTGCCGGGCTGGACCTGGACACGAAGCGCGGCCCGCATGCCGGGCTGCTGTCGGAAAAGTGGGAAGCCATGGATGTGCTCCCGGCGCTCGACCCGCAGCATCCGAACGACGTGCTGCTGCTGATCGGCAACGACAACGACTTCATCGCCCGCCATTGCCGCATGCAGGGCCAAGCCTGCGACAGCCCGTACGACAACGACAACCGCGTGCTGGTGTACCGCCTCACGCTGCCCTGACCGCCCGCCAAGAGTCACCCGCCATCTCCCGGTAGTGCCGGCCGCTGGCCGGCATCACAGCCAAGCCGACCATGCAAACGGATACTCCCCGATCGCTTCGGTGAGCCCGGCCCGGATGGGATTCCCCATGATGTACAGGGCCTGCAGCTCAAGCGACTCCGCGCGGCCCTCACCGCATGGTCGTAATAGCCAGACTGCCATACCACACCCCGACGATCCGCCAACCGGTTGAACGCCAGCGAGCTGGACTACTTGAGCCGGCGTGCAACATCCGCCAAGTTCGCAGACGTCAGCTCCAGCATCCAATGCACGTGATCCGGCATCACAACCCAGGCCAGCGATCGTACGAGTCCTCGTCGTTCGATGTAGTGGAATTGATGGATCACGCAGCCAGCGGTGGCTCTGCTTTCAAAAAGCCGGCGGCGCTGATGCGTCGTTGTGGTCAGAATGTAGGCCTGCCCGTTGATCGAATGCCGGCCCAGACGTAGGCGATAGCTGCTCATGGCCCATGGTGGATCGGGCGACTGAGCTTGGATGTCGGAGCATGCCTTGCTGGAGGCATGGCGATTCCCGAAATCTGGCTGAGGTGGCCGGCCAGCGGCCGGCACTACCGGGCGTCAGCGGATGTCGCGCGATCAGGGTTCAGCCGCGCAGGGTGGCGCCGCCGTCTACGTACAGGTCACTCATCGCCACGTGGCCGGCCTGCTCGGACAGCAGGAACAACACCGAATGGGCGATGTCGTCAGGCGTGGCCAGCTTTCGCAGTGGAATGCCGGCCTTGTAGGTCTCCAGGCTGCCGGCGATCACGCGTTCTGCGCCATGCGCGTCCTGCCACATGCCGGTCTGCATCGGGGTCAGTGTTGAACCCGGAGCAACGATGTTGCAACGGATGCCCAGCGGCGCCAGCTCCAGCCCGAGGCAGCGGGTGAACATCGTGGCCGCGGCCTTGGACGCCGCATAGGCCGCCATCCCGTGCCTTGGTACACCGGCGGCATTCGAGCTGACCGTGACGATCGCGCCCTGGCGGCGCGGTGACATCACCCGCGCCAACGCCCGTCCGACGTGGAATACACCATCGGCATTGACCGCGAACACCCGCCGCCAATCGTCATCGTCGGTCTCGGTGACGCTGCCCACATGCAGCACACCGGCTACGCTGGCCGCCAGCGCGATCGGCCCGACGCGCGTCTCCACCTGATCCACCAGCGCGTCCACGGCAGCACTGTCGGTCACGTCCAGGGCGAAGGCCTGTACCCGTGCGTCGGCCACGCATGGCACGTCGCGGTCAGTCGCCACCACCGTGCAGCCGGCCTCGGCCAGCAAACGTACCAGTGCCTCACCGATGCCGCCGGATGCACCGGTGACCAGCGCTACGCGGCCTTCAAAACCGGTCAACTGCATGTTGCGATCTCCTGTTGCTCGTCCCATTGGCGCAGCCGCGCCGACAACCACGGTGCCAGCTGCGCCACCGCATCGCGGCCGGTCAGTTCGGCATGCAGGAACGGCAGTTCCAGCGCCTGGACCTTGCGCGCATGCGTCCGCCACAACGCCGACTGCAGCTGTGGCCGTGCCTGATGATCGCGGCCAGCGCGGACGTGCACCAGCGTGCCGTCGAACGTCTGGTGGATGTGTTCGCGGATCAGTCGATTGGTCCCGGTCACCGCACGCACCACGCCGTCCAGCACCACGTCCGGCAGGCTGCCGAGCGCACTGCCGCCACGACGCAGGAAGCCGAGAATGCGCTCGCGGCTGTCCAGTTCCGGATGTGCGTCCGGATCATGTCCGGCAATCGCCAGCAGTGCGCGCAATGCGGCGATGGCATCGGGCTCCGGCTCGGCCCGCCAGCACTCGCTGGGATAGGCGTCCAGCAGCACCAGCTCGCCGACCTCGCGCCCGATCTCATGCAGGCGCACCGCCATCGCCTGCGCGAGGATGCCCCCCACCGACCAGCCCAGCAGGTGCACCGGCCCCTTCGGCTGTAGTGCAACCACGCGCTGCACGTAGTCGTTGGCCATCGCCTCGATGCTGCTCGGCAGCGGCTGCCGCGCGTCCAGTGCCGGCGACTGCAGGCCATACACCGGGCGTGCCGGCTGCAGTGCCCGGGCCAGGGTGCGGTAGTTCCAGGCGATGCCACCGGCCGGGTGCAGCACGAACAGCGGCGTGGTCCCGGCCGCTTCGGTCGCGGCCAGCGCGATCACCGGCCCCAGCGCGTGATCGGCCAGCGTGGGCGGCTCGGCAATACGAACCGCCAGTGCTGCCACGGTCGGCTGGGCAAACAAGGCCCCCAGACCGAGATCGCAGCGCCAGCGCTGCTCGATCGCCAGCAGCAGGTGCACCGCCGACAGCGAGTCACCGCCGAGACTGAAGAAATCCGCATCCACCGCCACCGGTGCCTGGCGCCCAAGCGCCTGGGCGAACAGCACGGCCAGCTCCTGTTCCAGCGGCGTGCGCGGCGCCAATCCGGCAACCTCATTCTGCGGCGGCTTCGGCAGCGCGTTGCGGTCGAGCTTGCCATTGGCGGTCACCGGCCAGTGGTCCACACCGACAAATGCCGACGGCACCATGTAGTCCGGCACGCGCGTGGCCAGATGACTGCGCAGCAGCACAGCGTCGGCAAGCGCGGCTGGCACATAGGCCACCAGCCGGGCATCGCCGGGAACGTCCTGGCGCAGCAGCACTTCCACGCGCTCCATGCCGGGCAGTTCGCGCAGTGCCGCCTCGATCTCGCCCAGTTCGATGCGCAGGCCACGCAGTTTCACTTGATGGTCGCTGCGGCCCAGGTACTCGACCGCGCCATCGCCACGCCAGCGCGCCACGTCGCCGGTACGGTAGATGCGCTCGCCCGCCAGGAACGGATCAGCCAGGAAGCGTTCGGCGGTCAGGTCGTCGCGGCCCAGGTAGCCACGCGCCAGCTGGACGCCCCCCAGGTACAGGTCACCGGGCACGCCCACCGGCACCGGCTGCATGCGGGCGTCCAGCACGTACAGGCGGGTATTCCAGACCGGGAACCCGATCGGCACCGGCCGCGAACGATCCTGCACCGACGCCGGCCAGTAGCTGACGTCCACCGCAGCTTCGGTCGGGCCATACAGATTGTGCAGTTCGGCGTGCACGCGTGCATGGAAGCGCTCGCGCAACGCTGCATCCAGGGCCTCTCCGCTGGTGAACACCCGACGCAGCTGCAGTCCCGCCGAAGCCGGCGCAGCGAGGAAGGCATCGAGCATCGAAGGCACGAAATGCGCCGTGGTGATGCCCTGCTCGCGGATCAGCCGGGCCAGTTCAGTGGGATCGCGATGCGCGTCCGGCCCAGCGACCACGAGGGTGGACCCGCACAGCAGCGGCAGGAAAAATTCCCAGACCGAGACATCGAAGGTCGCCGGGGTCTTCTGCAGCACGCGATCATCGGCACGGAAGCCATAGTGCTCGCGCATCCACAGCAAACGGTTGACGATGGCGCGGTGTTCGATGACCACGCCCTTGGGCTCACCGGTTGAGCCCGACGTATAGATCACATAGGCCGCATCGCTGGGCGCAGGATCGGCCCACGGTGCGGCAAAACTCAGCGCAGTCCATTGCTCCGGCGCAAGCACCGGCACATCGGCCAGACGCGCCGAGACGTCCGCAGCGGCCAGTACGCACACCGGCTGTGCCGAGGTGAGAATACGCGCCAGGCGCTCATCGGGATGGGCAAGGTCCAACGGCAGGTAGGCGGCTCCGGCACGCAGCACCGCGACCAGCGCGATCACCAGCTCCAGCGAGCGCGGCAATGCCACCGCCACCACGCTGCCCGGGCCGACGCCCATCGCACGCAGCTGTGCGGCCAGTGCGAAACTGCGCGCTTCCAGTGTTGCGTAGTCCAGCGTGGAAACACCAAAGACCAGCGCGGGTGCGTGCGGATCACGGTCCATGCCCTGCTGCAGCAGTTCAACCAACGTTGTCGGTGGCAGCGCATGCGCGGTGGCATTGAAACCATGCACTACCCGCTGCGCTTCTTCGAGGGTGGCCAGCGGCACGGCCGCGATGTCTTCAGCCTGCAGTGCCGCCGACACGAAATGCAGCAGCCGCGCCGCGTGCGCCTGCACATCTTCGCGACCGTACAGCGCGGGGTTGGCCTCGATCTCCAGATCCAGCAGGCTCTGGCCATCACCACGGAAGCCCAGCGTCAGGTCATCCACCGGGCCGGTGCACAGCACCTCCAGTGTCGCCTGCACGCCTGGCAGGGCCAGTGGCCTGTAGAACGGCTGCACATTCACCAGCGGACCGTGCAGGCGCTGCTGCGCGCCCACCAGGCCCAGGTCCCGGCGCAGCTGTTCGCCTCGGTAACGGCCGTACTTGCGACCCTGGCTGAGCTGCCGGCCCAACCCGCGGGTAAAGGCCTCGACACTGCCCTCGCTGGCGGCCACGCGCAGTGGCAACACATTCATCACCATCGCCGGCACCCGCGCCGACGCATTGCCGAGCCGCCCCATGTAGGGCACGCCCAGCACCACTTCATCGGCGGCGCTCATCCGTCGCAGGTACTCGGCCGACAACGCGGCCAGTACGTCCGGCCAGGGCTGAAGCCAACGCACCGAGGCCTGCAGCAGCTGCCCACGGAACGCCGCATCGAGCGGCTGCACCCAACGCACCGCGTCGTCGCTGGCCGCATGCGTACCGGCCAGGCCCACGCCTGCCGGTGCGCCCTGCATGTGCTCGCGCCACCACTGCCCGGCCTGCGCGCGACGCGGATCGGCACGATAGGCGACGTCATCGGCCAGCACGCCCGCCAGCCCTGGCAGCGGCTCACCGGTACGGCCGGCATACAACGCGCACACGCGATCCGTGAACAGCGCCATGCCGTAGCCGTCGGCGGCCAGATGGTGCACACGCAGGTACCAGACCCAGCGCTGCCCGCCCAGATCAAGCAGCAGCTGCTGGCTGATCCGATCGCGGGTGGGATCCACCGGGCTCAACCGGTCGGCCTGCATCAGGCCACGCGCCGCAGCTACGGGATCCGCTTCGGCGGAAACGTCTCGCACCGAAAGCCGTGGCACATGTGCCGGGTCGTACCACTGCAGGGGCTGGCCGTCGTCGCCCTCGGCAAAGCGCAGCGCGAAGGCCTCTGCCTCAACGGCGGCCTCGTCTGCCGCTGCGACGAACGCAGCCACATCCAATGGCCCATCGATCCACACCGCATGTGCCGTGTTGAACGACGGATTGTCCGGTGCCAGCCGCTGTGCGAACCACAATCCCGCCTGCGCCTCGGTCAATGCCACCGGCGTGGCCAGCGCGACGGCGTTCATGCGCTCTGTGCGGCCTGCAGCTTCTGCACCACGCCCCACCACTGGCGCAGCGTGGTGTGCTCGGCAAGCTGCGAAAACTCCAGCGGCAGGCCGGTGTTGCCCCACGCCAGGACCAGCCCGAGCATGCGCATCGAATCCAGGTCCAGGTCGATCAGGTTGTCGTCGTCACCGATCTCGGCCGGTGTGCACTCCAGGACACGCGCCACGTCGGCACGCATTCGCTCCAGATCCAGCGCCTCACCGGTGGCAGCCATCACAGCACCTCCAGCAGCTGGTCGGTGGTCATCGGCACGCCACTGGTGCGCGCAATCCAGTGCAGCGCCTGATCGTGATCGGCACGCGAAAAATCCGCCACCGCATCGGCGGCAATGAACGCTTCGATGTCGCGCTGGAAGGCTTCCACCACGGTCGCGGTGCAGCCGATATGGGCGTACACGCCGGTGACCAGCAGCTGGTCACGGCCGCGCACCCGCATCAGCGTTTCAAGGTTGCTGCGCTGGAAGGCACTGTAGCGGTGCTTGACCAGCACGTGCTCCCCCGGCTGCGGTGCCAGCGCCTCGATGATCGGCTCGTGGTCAGCACTGCGGCGCATGCCCGGCCCCCACAGGTCGGCCTGCAGGCCACGGTCGCGGCGGTCCTGGTCGCCATGCTGGGCGGTGTAGAACACCGGAATGCCGTGCGCGCGGCAATGCGCCAGCAGGCGTGCGATGTTGTCCACGGCCGGCCGCAGCGGTGCATTGCCGGCGTCGAATGCGGCCAGGAAGTAACGCTGCATGTCGTGCACCAGCAGCGCGACACGATCGCGCTGCGGGCGCCACGGTCCACGCGCCTGCGGCAGTTCGGCGGCGGTCGGCAAGGGATAGTCGGTGATACGGGGCAGCGCCATCAGCGCGTTCCTCCTGTCTGTTGCAGATGACGCGCGCGCAGCTGCGCGCGCAGTTCGCGGCGGCTGATCTTGCCGACCGCAGTGGTATCGAAACTGTCGACGAACACGACCTGGTCGGGCACCTTGAATGCGGCCAGGCCGCGCCCGCGCATCCAGGCTTTCAGTGCCGGGGCCTTGAACGGTTCGCCCTGCGGGATCACGAAGGCGCAACTGCGCTCGCCCAGGTACTCGTCGGGAATGGAGACCACGGCCGCATCGAACACGCCCGGATGTGCCAGCAGGTGGTCCTCGATCTCCTCGGCGGAGATCTTCTCGCCGGCGCGGTTGATGTGGTCACCCGCACGGCCCTGTACGACCAGGTAGCCACCGGGCAGCTGCTGCACACGGTCACCGGTACGGTAGAAACCGTCGTCGGTGAACGAGCGCGCATTGGCCACCGCATCGTTGTGGTAGCCGCGGATGGTGTAAGGGCCACGCGTCAGCAGATGCCCCACCTCGCCCTCGGCCACCGGCTGGTCATGGTCATCGACCACGCGCACTTCGTCGTCAGGACTGATCGGTCGCCCCTGGCAGGCCACGATCAGTTCTTCCGGATCGTCCAGGCGGGTGTAGTTCACCAGCCCTTCGGCCATGCCGAACACCTGCTGCAAGGTACAGCCGAGGCCGTCGATCACCCGCCGCGCGGCTTCCGGCACCAGCTTGGCGCCGCCCACCTGCAGCACCTGCAGGCTGGACAGATCATGCTTGCTGGTTGCGGCCGCCTGCGCCCACAGCAAGGCCAGCGGCGGCACCAGGCCACAGCAGGTCACCTGCTCCCGCGCGATCAGCGGGAAGGCCGCATCCGGGCCGGGGCCCGGGCTGAGCACCACGCGGGCACCGGCGTACAACGCGCCGAAGAAGCCCGGCGAACTCATCGGGAAGTTGTGCGCGGCCGGCAGCGCAACCAGATACACGCTGTCGCGGTCGATGCCACAGATCGCATTGCTGGCGCGGAACGAATAGATGTAGTCATCGTGGGTGCGCGGAATCAGCTTGGACAGCCCGGTGCTGCCACCGGAAATCTGCAGGAACGCCACCGACTGCGGGTCCGGATCGGCCGGCAACTGGCCGCGATCGCCCTGCAGCGTCTCCAGTGCGGTGAACTCCTGTGCATCGCCATCAATCACCACCTCGCGTATCGCGGGCACTTCAGCCTGCAGCGGCCGCGCCAACGTACGATGATCGAAGCCGTCATGCACGTCGGTGGTGATGTAGGCACTGGCCTCCGCCTTGTTGGCGAAATGCACCAGTTCGGTGATGCGGTGCGCAGGCAGCGCGTACACCGGCACCAGCCCAGCGCGGAACAGGCCACAGACCGTAGTGATGAACCCTGCGCTGTTGCCCAGCTGCACCAGCACCCGCTCGCCCGGCTGCAGGCCGAGTGCCAGCAGGCCGGCGCCGATGCGTCCGGCCTCGTGCCATAGCTGCGCGTAGCTCAGGCGGACATCACCGGCGACCACCGCGATATCGTCGGCGTAGCGCTCCGCGCGCTCACGCAGGAACGCCGGGAAGGTCTCGCCGCGCCAATGCCCTGCCTCGCGATAGCGGGCGACCAGGTCATCAGGCCACACCTGCTGCAGTGGCAGGCGGGAAGAAACAGAAGAAGCGTTCATGCAGCAGGCTCGATGGTGGGCGCCGGCTCATGGACGCCGAGCGCATTCAACAGGGCAGCGAACTTGGCTGCGGTTTCGGCAACCTCTGCCTCGGGTTGCGAATCAGCGACGATGCCAGCACCGGCATACAGGCGCAGCTGCGCGCCCTGCAGTCGTGCACAGCGGATCGCCACATACCAGTCGCCGTCACCCTGTGCATCCAACCAGCCCACCGCCCCGGCATAGAAGCCACGCGGCACCGGCTCCAGCTCGCGGATGCGTTGCAGCGCCGCCAGCTGCGGCGTTCCGCAGACCGCTGGCGTGGGATGCAGCTGCGCCAGCAGTTCAGCGGCGGACGTCTGCGGATCCTTCAGGGTGGCGTGGATGCGGGTACCGAGGTGCCACATGCTTGCAGTGGCATGCAGCACCGGGCGCGGCTGTGCATCGATGTGGCTGCAGTAAGGCGCCAGGCCATCGACGATGGCCTCGACCACATGCCGGTGCTCGTCATGGTCCTTGGTCGAGGCCAGCAGCGCCTGCGCGGCACGCTCGTCCTCTGCGGCATCGGCGCTGCGCCGGGCGGAGCCCGCCAGCGGGTGCGACAACAGCTCGGCGCCGCGCTTGCGCAGCAGCAGCTCCGGGGTTGCCCCCACCAGCCAGGCTGGCGCCTGACCCGGCTCCACCGGCAGCGGCACAGCATAGGTTGCCACCGAGGGATCTGCGCCAAGGCGTGCCAGCAGCACATCCGGAGACAGTGCCTGGCGGGTGCGGGCCAGCAGGCTGCGCGCCAGCACCACCTTGTGCAGATTCTGCTCGGGCGCACGCAAGGCCTGCACAGCCGCAGCGACTGCGGCGGCATAGTCCTGCGGCGCAGGCTCGGCCAGCAGGGCGCCGTCCATCGGCGGTGCGGCCTGCGGCTGCAATGGCAGAGCCGGCAGCAGCCGCTCAGGCTGGTAAAGCGCATCGTCCGCACGCGGTTCGAACGGCACCGCGCCAACCAGCAGACCCGGACCGCCGCGCTGCTGCGCAAAGAACTCCGAAACGCGTTCTGCCAATGTTGCCAGTGCACCGGCCGGCAGCGTGGCGCGGCAACCGCGGGCGTGCACGTGCTGGCCGGCATGCTGCAGCAGGAACAGCGACGCGTCGTCACTGCTCTCCAGTGGCACTGGCGCTGCTTCCGGCCACGCCCCCTGCATCAGGGAATCGTTCATGGGGTCTCCTTCATCCGATGCGCTGCGGCCAGTGCGCACAGCAACAGCAGCAGCGCACCGACCAACAGGTAAGGCAGGCTGTGCCCGCCGCGATACAACAGCGTGCCGAGCATCGGCCCGGCCACCATGCCCAATCCCTGCGCGGCAGCGACGGTGCCAGCGGCAGCCCCCTGCTCGTGCGCTTCCACCGCGTCAGCGGCCAGCGCCTGGAACGAGGGGAATACGAAGCCCATGCCAAACGCCGCCAGCGCGTACGCCGCTGGCAACTGCCAAGCCTGCTGCACGCCTGCCACCGAAGCGAAGCCGATGCCGGAAATCAGGGCACCCACGACGATCCAGCGGCGTGGATGTACGTCCAGCTTCATCACCAGCGCCTGCGCCAGGATCAGGCCGACCCCGACCGCTGTGAGTGCAATGCCGGCCATGCGCGCGCCCGCCGCCGCATCCAGGCCCAGGCGATCGATCGCGAAGAAGCCCACCGTGACCTGCGCGATGGTCACCGAGACCATCGCGATGAACGCCGCCAGCTGTGGCAGGCGCAGGCGGGGGTCGAGGCGACTCATCGGCGTGCGACGCTGTGCGTTGCCAGCGGCCACCGGGGGCGTCGCCGGCAGTCGCCAGGCCAGCAGCGCCAACGCCACCAATGGCAGCAGTGCAGCCACATACAGCGCCAGCGAGAGATTCGTATAGGCCAGCCAGCCAGCGGCGGCCGGACCCAGCACCATGCCCAATGCATTTGCGCTGCCCAGCCGCGCGAGGAAGCTGGCACGCTGTCCAGTTGGCGCCTTGTCGGCGATCAGAGCCGCAGCGGTAGGCGGCACCGCGGCGTAGAACAGGCCGATCAGGCCGCGCGCACCTACCAGCACCAGTACCGATACCAGCACCGGCGGCACCGCCTGCAGGGCAACGTCGATGAACACCGCCAGCGCGATGTAGACCACGGTGTAGGCACTCATCGCCAGCATCAGCACGCGCTTGCGGCCGATGCGGTCGCTGAGCTGCCCCCACGGGCGCGCGGCCAGCATCCACAACACGCCTGCAGCGGTGACTGACAGCCCGGCATGCCACTCGGACAAACCGAGCATGCGGACTACCGGGCCGATCACGGCGACGAAGGACATCATCGCCATGGTGCCGATCAGGGCAGCCAACACCAGCGCCGGCAAGCCGGGAACGACGGGACGTGCGTGCATGAAACACCAGCCGTAACAGGAAAGGATGGCCGGGCGCACCTGCGCGCCCCACCCGGCACCGGCCCTGCTCAGGACCGGATGCCACCCTCAAATGATAACGGCTCGTATTTGCATTTGATACCCATTCTCTTGAATGGGCGCGCAACAGTGGGTTCAGCGCATTGCACGCAGGCCCAGCAGGCCGCGACGCTTGAACCACCATTCCAGTGGCAGCGTCACCAGCGGCGGGATCGCTGCCAGCAGTGCCAGGGCGCTGGCCCACCACGGCCAGCGCAGGCGCACCGCTGCGAACAGGGTGACTGCCACGTAGACCAGGAAGGCCACGCCGTGCAGGGGCCCGAACAGCTTCACCAGCGCCACGTTGGCCATGGGGCCGTACTTCATCCACATGCCGATGAGCAGGCCGGCCCAGGTCACGGCCTCGATGAAAGCGACCGCGGCGAACAGGCGTCCGGTCGGGTGCATGGGGGAACGTTGGGTCACATGGGGCTCCGGCATCGGGATATCAAATGCGAATGATACGCAGATGCGAACATTCCGGACACCGGCGGGTAGCGCCGGGCCATCCCCGGCGAGCGCAGCGGTGGCAACGATAGAGCGTGTCCACCAAGGTGGACACCTACCGGAGCATATGCGGCAGCACCTGCTCTCCAATCTCGCGCAGCACCGCGTCCATCGGCCGCCCGTTGTCGACCAGGTTGAACATCACGTGCCTCACGCCCTGCGCATGCACGCGCAACAGATAGTCGCGCAGGCCGTCGCGGCCGACCTTCAGCCCCAGCGGCAACGGCTCGGGCGGCGCCTGCGGATCGGCCTGCAGATCCAGCAGCATCGACTGCACGAACGGCTTGGCTGGCCCAGCGCCTTGCGCCTGCGCCTGTTGCCACAGGCCGATGCGTCCTTCCTGCGCGGCCTCTTCGCGGTGATAGGTGGCCCAGCCTTCGGCTTCGCGTGCGATCCACTGCAGGCTCTGCCGCGCAGTGCCCACCACCAGCATCGGAATGCGCGCGGCCGGGGCCGGCAGCACGTCGAAGCCACCGGTGGCCTGCACTACCGCGGTCCTTTCTTCGGCCTCCGGTGACAACGCCGCGCGCAACAACGTCCAGCGTTCGCGGAACGTCGCCGCCCTGCCCTGCAGATCCTCGCCGAATGCGGCGAACTCTTCCGGGCGATCGCCCGAACCCAGGCCCAGCACGAAGCGGCCGCCACTGATCCGGTCCAGGCTCAAGGCCGACTTCGCGACCTGCAGCGGCTGGCGCAACGGCAGCACAATGGCCGCGCTGCCAACCACGATGCGCTCGGTCGCCGCGGCCAGCATGCCCAGCCACAGGAACGGGTCATCCAGCGCGCTCGCTGTCGCGTCCGGACCCTGCGGCACCATCAGTGGCACATCACGCGTCCACAACGCTGCAAAGCCCAGGTCATCGGCCAGCCGTGCGATGCGCCTGGCGTCATGCGGATCGGCCAGCCCACGTGTGGCGACAGGCGTCATCAGGCCCAGGCTCAGGCCCTGTTGCGGAAACAAGGCAGCGTAAGCAGGATTGAAATCACTCATGCCCGCAGCTTAGCGTGCAGGCATGGGGCAACGATGACGCGCCGCCCACCACCGGAAGAACACTGCATGCCGAAGATCCGCCCCGCACGTGTCGATGACCTGCCCGCGATCAGTGCGGTGTGCCTGGCCGCGTTCAACGCGGCGGTAGCACCGACGCTCGGCGCGGACGGCATCGCCACGTTCGCCAGTATCGCCGCCGCCGACGCATTCGGCGTGCGCCTGCAGGGCGACAACCAGATCCTGGTCGCCGAGCAGCAGGACCGCGTCGTCGGCGTGATCGAACTGAAGGCGGGCCGGCACCTTGCGATGCTGTTCGTCGATCCCGCCTGCCAGGGTCAGGGCATCGGCCATGCCTTGTTCGAGGCGGTGCTGCCGCAGGTGCGCGAGCCGGTCCTGACCGTGCGTGCTTCCCTCAATGCAGTGCCAACCTACCTGCGCTACGGCTTCGTGCTGGACGGCGATGTCGGCGAGTTCAATGGGCTGGTGTATCAGCAGATGGTGCGGGCAGCGGCCTGAGGGCATCCGCCCGGCAATGCCCGGCGGGCGTCATGCCCTGCTGCACGTCCGTCATGAGCAAACTGAATCAGCAGGCTCCCCGGCCGTTCCTACAATGGCCTGTCACCCTGCCCTTCGAGATGCTGCCGATGCGCGTCGCGCTTTCCGTGTTGCTGCTGGCTTCGGCGCTGAGCGCCTGCACCCCGGCCCCGGTTTCCACCGCCAACTCCGCCGAGGCACCCGCACCGGCCACGGCCATCGCCTGGCGGCAGGGCGATGTGGACGATGCCTTCGCCGAGGCCGCCGACAGCGGCAAGCCGGTGCTGCTGTACTGGGGCGCGGTCTGGTGCCCGCCGTGCAACCAGCTCAAGGCCGGCCTGTTCAAGGACCCCGCCTTCATCGCGCTGACCGGCAAGTTCGTGCCGGTCTATCTGGATGGCGACGAGGAAGGTGCGCAGGCCTGGGGTGAACGCTTCGGCGTGCGCGGCTACCCGACCCTGATCGTGCTCGACCCGGAGCGCAACGAAATCACCCGTGTGGCCGGTGGCAACGATGCAGCCGAACTGACCCGCGCACTGACCGTGGCCGCCGGCCGTCGCAGCGCGGTCGCCGCTACGCTGGCCACCGCGCTCGCCACGCCGGACAGGCTGGCCGCCGAGGATTGGCAGGTGCTGGGCGACTACGGCTGGGAAGTGGACGCCAATCGCCTGGCCGGTGATCGCAAGAGTGCCGACGTGCTGCGCCAGCTTGCCAGGACCGCACCGGATGCCGCCCTAAAGCGTCGCTTCGCCCTGCTGGCATTGGCTACCGCGGAAAAGCAGGATGCACCGCCCACCGAGGTCCGTGAGCTGCTGCAGGCCGTGCTGGCGCAGCCGGCCGAAGTCCGCCGCAACCGTGAGTTGCTGGGCTATGCAGGCGCACAGCTGGTCAAGCAGGCCAGTGCTGGGCCGGCTACCAGTAATACGCTGGGCCAGCAGCTGCTGGTCGCGCTGGAGCGCGCGGATGCCGAGCGCGGCGACCGCGCCGACGACGCATTGTCGCGTGCGCTGACCGAAGTATCCCTTGCCCGCCAGCAGCAGCCGAAGGGTGCACTGCCCGCCGCGCTGGTTGATCGGGTCAAGCAGCGCGTGGCGGCTGCCGATGCTGCCGCCACCGATGCGCATGCGCGCCAGGCCACGATCAGCAGCGCGGTCTACGCACTGCGCCAGGTCGGCGACGACGCAGGCGCCGAGTCGCTGTTGCTGGCAGAGCTGAAGCGCAGCGAGCAGCCGTACTACTACATGCCCGAACTGGCCGAACTGGCCGAGCAGCGCGGCGACACCGCCGGTGCGCTGGAGTGGCTGAAGCGCGCCTACGACGGCGCGCAGGGCCCGGCAACCCGGGTGCAGTGGGGCGTGCTGTATGTGGAAGGCCTGCTGAAGCTGGCACCGGACGATGCACCACGCATCGAGCAGGCGACCGCCTCGCTGATCGCCGAGCTGGAGGCACAGCCGTCGGGCTACCACCAGCGCACCCGCCAACGCTTCGAGCGCCTGGCCGGGCAGTTGAAGGCGTGGAGCGGCAAGCACCAGGGCGCGGAGACGCTGGCGCGGTTGCAGCAGCGGATGCAGCAGGCGTGTGGGGAGCAGGTGGATGGCGCCTGCAAGGATTGGTTGAGTTGAGTTGATGAAAACGCCGGCGGCTGGTTCGCCTGCTGGCGTTTTTGTTGATAAATGTGGGAGGGGGCGGGGGCCGCACATCAGCGCGCCGGTGAGGTTCGAAAAGCGGGTTCTGGTAGTGCCGGCCGCTGGCCGGCAACCCAACCTTCGCTGATTGCCGGCCAGCGGCCGGCACTACCATGCCGCTCTTGCTCTCCTTCGCGCATGTCAGTCCCGCCCCTTGACCTCAACCAATGTTGAGGTGCGATAACGATCTCCCCACGGCCAGCCTCTCTGGCCTTCCCCACGGAGATTGCTTCGATGTCGTACTCGCTTCCCCCGCTCCCCTATGCCTATGACGCCCTCGAGCCGCATTTCGATGCGCGCACGATGGAGATCCATCACAACAAGCACCACCAGACCTACGTCAACAACCTCAATGCCGCCATCGAACAGGCCGGCCTCGCCGATCAGCCGGTCGAGGCACTGATCACCCAGCTCGATACCGTGCCCGAGGCGCAGCGCGGCGCCATCCGCAACAACGGCGGCGGCCACGCCAACCACAGCCTGTTCTGGACCGTGCTCAGCGCCAGCGGTGGCGCACCCGATGATGAACTGGCAGCGGCCATCGACCGCGACCTCGGCGGTTTCGATGCCTTCAAGGACGCCTTCACCAAGGCCGCGCAGACCCGTTTCGGCAGCGGTTGGGCCTGGCTGACCAGCGATCGCGACGGCCGACTGCAGGTGGAAAGCAGCGCCAACCAGGACAGCCCGCTGATGGGTGCAGCCGTTGGCCTGTCCGGCAACACCCCGATCCTCGCACTGGATGTCTGGGAACACGCCTACTACCTGCACTACCAGAACCGCCGCCCGGACTACATCGGTGCGTTCTTCAACATCATCAACTGGGCCGAGGTCGGCCGGCGCTACCGCCAGGCCCGGGCCTCATGAGCGGAGAGACACTGCCGTACGCCGGGCCGTGGGCGGGGGTGTTCCCTGCCCCGGCGCCGGTGCCGTCGGTCGAGATGCCGCCGCGTGCACTGCGGCGGCTGCTCGGCCACTTCCCCACCGGGGTGGCCATCGTCTGCGCGCGCGACGCACAGGGCAAGCCGGTCGGCCTGACCATCAACTCGTTCGTGCCGGTGTCATTGCAGCCGCCACTGGTGCTGTGGAACCTGGCGTTGCACGCACAGAGCCTGTCCACCTTCCAGCGCGCCACCCGCTTTGCAATCAGCGTGCTGGCAGCCGACCAGGAAGCGCTGGCCCGGCGCTTTGCCGATCCGCAGGTCCGCAACCGCTTCGACGGCCTGGCATTGCTGGATGATGACGAGGATGCCCCACCACGCATCGCCGGTGCGGTCGCCCACCTCACCTGTACCCGCCACGCGATGTGGCCGGTGGGCGATCACCTGCTGCTGGCCGGACGCATCATCGAGGTTCACGAGAACGGCGGCGCGCCGCTGCTGTTCCATCGTGGCCGCTTCCAGCCCGGCCCCACCGAACTGCTGGTGGAGGTGCGCTGATGAACATCGAAGCCCTGGAATGCATGTTGGCCAACGGCAAGGACGGCGCGCTGCTGCGCTTCGGCCTGGGCAAGGGCTGGCTGGATGCCGGCAACCCGGTGCGCGCGGCCACCCACCTGGGCCGTTGCGTGGCCCTTGATCCGCAGTACTCGGCCGCCTGGAAGCTGCTCGGCAAAGCCTGGCTCGCCGGTGGCCAGCCGCAGGCGGCGCGCGAGGCGTGGCAGCGTGGACTGAGCGTGGCCGGCAGCAAGGGTGACCAGCAGGCACGCAAGGAAATGCAGGTGTTCCTGCGCCGCCTGGACCGCGAACAGGCGGCCCTGGCGAAGGCGGGCTGAGTCGATCAGCCCGCGTTGGCCGATGCCGGTGCGGACATGATGTCCGACATCGGCAGGCGGCGCGGCTTGCTCGGGAACGCGTGGCGCAGGATGCGCCAGACCACCTGGCCGAACTGGCGCGGCAGCGAGCCGTTGTTGTAGTGCTGGCCGTAACGGCGGCAGATGTCCTTCACTTCCTTGGCGATGGCCGCATAGCGGTTGGCCGGCAGGTCCGGGTAGAAGTGGTGCTCGATCTGGTGGCTGAGGTTGCCCGACAGCACGTTGATCAGGAAGCCGCCGCTGATGTTGGACGAACCGCGCAGCTGGCGCAGGTACCAGTGGCCACGCGATTCATTGCGCAGGCACTCCTTCGGGAACGTTTCCGATTCGGCGGTGAAGTGGCCGCAGAAGATGATCACGTAGGTCCAGATGTTGCGCAGGCCGTTGGCCACCATGTTGCCCAGCATCACGGTGAGGAAGAACGGGCCGGCCAGCAGCGGGAAGAACACGTAGTCTTTCAACACCTGGCGGGCCATCTTCCGTGCCACCGGGCGGGTCTGCAGCCACATCGCACGGGCACTCATGCGCCCCTTCAGCCAACGGCCCAGGCGCAGGTCCTGCGCGGCCACGCCCCACTGGAACAGCAGCGCGAAGATCGGCGCGATGATCGGCTGCAGCAGGTAGAACGGCTTCCAGCGCTGTTCCGGGAAGATGCGCAGCAGGCCGTAGCCGATGTCATCGTCCATGCCGCGCACGTTGGTGTAGGTGTGGTGGCGGAAATTGTGGGTCTTGCGCCAGTTGTCGGCGGTGGCAACGATGTCCCACTCGTAGGTGTTGCCGTTGAGCTTGGGGTCGCCGGTCCAGTCGAACTGGCCGTGCATCACGTTGTGGCCCAGTTCCATGTTCTCCAGGATCTTCGACAGCGCCAGCAACAGCGTGCCGGTGATCGCGGCCGGCCACAGCAGCGGCATCCAGAACAGCGGCGAGAACGCCGCCAGGAACAGCAGGCCACGGCCACCCACGCCGAACCAGCGCACGGCGGCGGCCACGCGGCGGATGTAGCGGGTATCGGAGGCGCCGAGGCTGTCGATCACACGGTCGCGGATCGCGTCGAGTTCCTCGCCGAAGGCATGCATCTCGGCAGTACTCAAGGCACGGTCGGTAGCGCGGGTCATGGCAGGCGTCCTCAGAGATCCAGGGTCAGGTCGGTGGTCGGTGCGCTCACGCAGATCCGCACCGGCTGTGCCGATTCGGACTGCAGGTCGCCGGTGCGCAGGTGGCGGGTGGCGCCACTGACGCGATCACAGGTGCAGGTGTTGCAGATGCCCATGCGGCAGCCGTGCCTGGGCTTGATGCCATGCGCTTCCAGGCTTTCCAGCAGCGAGCGGCCACGCGGCACGCTCAGCTGGCGGCCGCTGCGGGCCAGGGTCAGCGACACTTCGCCCTCACTGCTGGCATCGCGGAGCGGCGCCGGCGGGGTGAACGCTTCTGCCTGGAAGCCGGCCACCTGGTGCGCCAGGCGTTCACGCGCGGCGGCAACGAACCCATCCGGGCCGCAGGCCAGCACATGGCGCTGCGCCAGCGGCGTGTCATCGCCTGCCACCTGCAGATCGTGGGTATCGATGCGCGCGGCCGGCGCCGCGCCCTCGCGGGTGGTCAGCAGGTGCACGCGCAGGTTCGCGTGCGCTGCGGCCAGCGCCTGCAGCTCATCACGGAACTGCAGATGGGCGGCGGTGCGCTCCCAGTAGAACAGGTCCACCGGTGCTGCCAGCGGGCGCTGGCAGGCGTCGCGCAGCAGGCTGCGCATCGGCGTGATGCCACTGCCGGCGGCCAGCAGCAGCACTGGGGCGGCGGCCGGCATGTGGAACTCGCCGAAGGCGGCATCGAGGCGGAACAGTTCGCCCGGCTGCGCATGGTTGACCAGATGCTGGCTGACCCGGCCGCCGTCGATCGCCTTGACGGTGATCGCCAGCTCGCGCGGCCCAAACGCGGTGGGGCTGTAGCTGCGCTGCCACAGGCGTCCTTCAATCTCGACGCCAAGGGTGACGTGCTGGCCGGCGCGCATGCCGGCCCAGTGCCGGTTGGTGCGCAGGACCAGGGTCGCCGCGCCCTCGCCGGCCGGCTCGCGCCGGACCAGGCGGGCCATTGGCTCGCGCAGGGTCCACAGGGGATTGAGCTGGCCCGCCCAGAAATCGAACAGCGACGGCGACACCCAGCGGTACGGAGAGAACAGGGACGGACGGACGACAGCGCTCATGGGCGCACTATACGGGCGCACATACACCTGTGTATACATGTGTATATTGAACCGGATTGGGTATGATTCAGCCTCGCCCCACCGGAACCCCCATGGCCGCCGCCACCGCCTTGTCGACGCCCGAAGATGCCAACAGCCCGGCCCGCCGTACGGTGAGCCGCGAGGATCTGCTGGCCGCCGCCCTGAAACTGATCGGGCCGCACCGCAGCCTGTCCACGCTCAGCCTGCGCGAAGTGGCACGTGAGGCCGGCATCGCGCCCAACAGCTTCTACCGGCAGTTCCGCGACATGGACGAGCTGGCCGTGGCGCTGATCGATGCGGCCGGCCGCTCGCTGCGCACCATCATCGGCGAGGCGCGCCAGCGCGCCACCTCCACCGCCACCAGCGTAGTGCGCGTTTCCGTGGAGACCTTCATGGAGCAGCTGCGTGCCGACGACAAGCTGCTGCACGTGCTGCTGCGCGAAGGTGCGGTCGGCTCGGACGACTTCAAGCATGCGGTCGAACGCGAGCTGCACTACTTCGAGGAAGAGCTGCAGCACGACCTGGTGCGCCTGGCCGCACTGGATGGCGCGGTGCTGCACGCCCCGGAACTGGTGGCCAAGGCCATCACCCGGCTGGTGTTCGCGATGGGCGCCACTGCCATGGACCTGCCGCCGGAGAAAGATCCGGAACTGGTCGAACAGATCTCCACGATGATCCGCATGATCATCGTCGGCGCCCGTACCCCCGCCGCATTCCGCCGCGGCTGATCGACCTTCCTGGGTCAGAGCCCTTTCCAGAGGAAAGGGCTCCGACCCGTCCCCGACTCCATGAAGTCCGCGACGCAGCGCCGCGGCGCCGATGAACTGCGTCCGCCATCACAGATTTAGATTGCAGCTGCGCGGCTTGGACATCCTGCACGCGCCATTCACTGCGTTCTCACGCACGCTGAATTATCCAGACCGCGCACTCCATTCAGTTTAGTGAGTAATTAAACGGGGTTTGAATCCGGTAGGTGTCGCTGCAGTCGTTTCAAATTAGTTGCATGGCCCAGGCAAGACCCGATCCGCACAGTGCCGCCTTTGGCCCTGCGGATGGGGGTCACACCCAACTGCTTCAAGGAGAAACACCCATGCGCATCATGCAGTTCACGCCGAAGTTTCCTTCCAGCCTCACCCCTTCACGGCTGGCGCTTGCACTCGCAGGGCTGATTCTTCTGCCCTCCATGGAGGCCGCCGCCGTTGATCTGACCAACGGCGCATCCGCTACGATCGTCCCGGGCCATCCCTGGGCTGGCCAATCGTTCAGGCTCAGCAATGCTGCCAGCCTCACGGTGCGTGGTGCTGCCGTGGCAACGGTGGACGCAAGCAACTCGACCGTGGCGCTTGAGGGCGCAATGGCTGGAACCACTATCTTCAGCGACAGCCGCGGCACCATCCAGAACAGCACGCTGCAGTCGCTGCGAACATCTGCAAACCTCGTCGACACCGACTTCGCCTCCCGCAGCAGAGTGACCATCACCAACAGCCACGTGGAGGGGGGCAGCAATGCACTGCAACTCTCTGGCGATGGCCGGGTCCGGGCGGACAACACCTCTTTCAGCGGCAGCGCGACTGGTGCGCAGTTGCTCGCCGGCAACCTCGAACTGAGGAACGGCTCTTCGGTGACGGGGGGAACGAACGGCATCGTGAGCCGCTTCAACGCAGGTGGCCAGCCCACTATCGGGCCTGATGGCTGGTACGTGCTGGTGGATGGCTCACACGTGGAGGGGCTAAATGGCAGCGCCATGCTGGTAGATCGCTCCGGCAGCAATCCCCAGGTCAACCGCATCGTCCTGCAAAACGGCGCCACGCTCGTCGGCGGCAACGGCAACATGATCGAGGTCGGTGCCGGCGCGCAGTACGACGTGACGGCACGCACTTCCACACTGGCTGGCGACATCGTGGTAGACGATAGTGCCACCGGCACCCTGCGCTTCCTCGACGGCCTGGACCTTACCGGCCGCATCCTCGGCCCGGCCGACGTCATCGTCGACCAGGGCGGTCGCTGGACGCTGTCCGGCGACAGCAACACCGGCAACCTCACCCTGGGTGCAGGCAGCAACATCTTCCTTGGTGCGGCGGGCACTGCGGCCTATCCGCAGCTGACCGTCAACGGCAACTACACCGGCAATGACGGCACCCTGCACTTCAACACGGTGCTGGCCGGCGACGACGCGGCAAGTTCGCGCATGCACGTCACCGGCGATACGAGCGGCACCACCCAGGTCACCGTCAACAACATTGCCGGCGCCGGTGCCCAGACCGTCAACGGCATTCCGCTGGTGCAGGTGGACGGTGCCAGCAATGGCCACCTCGCGCTGCAGGGCCGCGCCATCGGTGGCATGTACGAGTATTTCCTGCGCAAGGGCACTCCAGGCGCCAACAACGGCAACTGGTACCTGACCTCGGCCTACACCGGCGATCCCTGCGACATCAATCCGTCGCTGCCGGAGTGCAAGCCCGTCGATCCGGTCGACCCTGTGGACCCTGTGGACCCGGTCGATCCCATCGATCCGGTCGATCCGGTCCCCGTGCTGCGTCCGGAGCCGGGCGCGTACCTGGCCAACCAGGCCGCGGCCGTGCAGATGTTCCAGCTGCGTCGCCACGACCGTGGCGAGCCCGGTTTCGACCGCGCCCGCATCGGTACCTGGGTGCGGGCCGGGCGTGACCAGCTGCAGGCCAACGTGGCCGGTCAGGTCGATGCCCGCACCCACATCAACACCCTGCAACTGGGCAGCGATGTCTGGCGCTGGGCCGATGGTCGTGGCCAGGTCGGCGTGATGCTCGGCAGCGGCGAGGCGACCACACAGGCGGTGTCGACGCTGAGCGGTTATGGCACCCGCGGCAAGGTCAAGGGCAAGTCGGCCGGTGTCTACCTGGGCTGGGTGCAGGATGCACAGAGCAGTGCCGGCCTGTATGTGGACGGCTGGCTGCAGGCGGCGCGCTTCGACAATGAAGTACAGGGCGAAGGCATCGCCCGCGAAAGCTACGACTCCAGGACCCGCAGCGCGTCGCTGGAAGCCGGCTATGCCTGGGCCATCCGCAGCAGCGAGGCCAGCACGCTGTACCTGCAGCCGCAAGCACAGCTGACCTGGACCGACTACGACGGCGACAGCCTGGTCGAGGCCAATGGCACCACGGTCGAAGACGGTCGCGGCGGCGGCCTCAACAGCCGCCTCGGCGTGCGCCTGTTTGGCTAGGGCACGCTGCAGGGCAACCGCGTGCAGCCGTTCCTGGCAGCAAACTGGCTGCGTGGCCAGCGTGACGAGTCGATGCGCTTCAACAGCGAGTCGTTGAGCGCGAAGACGCCGGAGAACCGCTACGAAGTGCAGGCCGGTGCCCAGCTGCAGCTGGGCCAGCGCTGGAGCGCATGGGGTGACCTGCGCGCGCAGCGTGGCGACAGCGGCTACCGCAACCACGGTGCCCAGGTGGGTCTGCGCGCCGCCTGGTAAGGCCAACGCCGCCCCGGGCCCAGGCCTGGGGCGGCGTTCCTCAACTCCTCTCGCACCCTCCCGTGCATGACATCCGGCAGGGTTCTGGCGCTTATTTGTAATGTTATAACACAGTCGTCCGCGATGTCCTGATCCCGCTCTCGGCTTTGTGATTGCACCGACTTATTTATATAGCCTTTGCTATATCTATAACCCTCTGCTTTCATATGCGTCAGCCAGGTCGCCCTCGCCGCCTTTCTTCCCCCAAGGACGACGCCCCCATGCCCGTTTCCAATCCCCTCTTCCGTCGGCTGCCCTTGGCCGCCGCCATCGCCCTGACCCTGCCGCTGCCCGCACTGGCAACCACACCGAAGCCGACCGAACTGGACCGCGTGCAGGTCAAGGTCAGCACCGCCACCCGCAGCGAACGCCTGCTGTCGGATGTCCCGATCCGCACCGAAGTGCTGCGCAAGGAAGACATCGCGCTGCGCGCGGCCACCGACTTCTCGCGTGCCGCCGAGCTGATCAACGGCCTGCGCGTGGAGAGCAACTGCCAGAACTGCAACACCAGCGAAGTGCAGTTGCTGGGCCTGCCCGGCGCCTACAACCAGCTGTTGTTCGATGGCATTCCGCTGCTGTCCACGCTGGGCAGCGTCTATGGCCTGGAACAGATTCCGGCCGGCTTCGTCGACCGCATCGAAGTGGTCAAGGGCGGTGGCTCGGCGCTGTACGGCCCGGGCGCGGTGGCCGGTGTGATCAACCTGATTCCGCCGCTGCCTGCACGCAGCGGCGGCCATGTGCAGGCCGGCGTGGACGTGCTGAAGGGCACGCCGCAGAAGAATGCCGACGTGCGCCTGGACCTGGTGGCGAAAGACGCCGACGCAGGGCTTTCAGTGATTGCCCAGCGCAACTGGAACAGTGGCATCGACTACAACGGTGACGGCTACACCGAAATCACCCGCAAGAACCTCAAGGTCGGCGGGCTGCAGGCCTGGTATGCGCCCACGCCGGGCACGCGGCTGCGCCTGGACCTGCAGGTGACCGATGAAACCCGGCGTGGCGGCAACCGACTGGACCAGCCGGAATACCTGGCCAACATCGCCGAATCGCTGGATACAAAATACCGCCGCGGCAGCGTGTCGTGGGACCAGGAAATCAATGCCGACGTCGATTTCCGCCTGGCTTACGCCTTCGCCGACATCGACCGCGACAGTTTCTACGGCGGTCTGGGCGACGTCGTTACCGATCCCTCAGCGCCCGGCTATGACCCGTCGCAGCTGGACCACGACGTAGCCGGCAGCGCGGCCTCGCGTTCGTGGCGCCAGTACGGTCGCACCCACAACCCGCTGCACTACATCGACAGCCAGTTGAACTGGCGGCTGGGTGCGCATGCGCTGGCCTTCGGCGTGCAGTACAAGCACGAGGCGCTGCGCGACGACAACCGCACCGGTGACGGGCAGCGTATTGCCGTGCTGGAGGATGCCACCTTCCACAACCTGGGCGCCTTCATCCAGGACGAGTGGAGCCTGCGCGACAACGTTGACCTGGTGCTGGGTGCGCGCGTGGACAAGAGCTCGGAGCTGGACAACGCGGTGTTCTCGCCGCGCATCGCGCTGGCCTGGCAGGCCACGCCAAACCTGAAGTGGCGGGCCGGTATCGCCACCGGCTTCCGCGCACCGGAGATCTTCGTCGAGGATGTGCATGTCGATACGCTGGGTGGCGAACAGGTGCGCGTGCGCAACACCGACGGTCTCAAGGAAGAGCGCGCGTTGACCACCCTGTTCGGCTTCGACTGGCGATCGGACCCGGCCAATCCGGTGTGGAGCTGGGATGCCACCGCCTCCTATGCACGAATCCGCGACACCTTCGCACTGGGCGAGATCCAGCGCGGCGATGACGGACAGTTGAGCCAGCTGCGCTACAACGCTTCCGGCTCCAACGTGCTGGGCGCGGAAACCAATCTCGGTTGGCAGCCATCGCCGCAGTGGCGCCTCACCGCGGGTGCATCGTGGTACCGCTCGCGCTTCCGCGAACCGCAGCGCATCTTCGACGACACCGGCGACGGTGGCGACACCGTCATCGAAAGCCGCGACTACCTGAAAACCCCGCGCTGGACCGGCCTGGCCCAGCTCAGCTGGATGCCCGCCGAGCCGTGGGAAACCTTCGTCGCGCTGCGCCATACCGGCCCGATGTCGGTACTGAACAACCGGCTGGGTGAACTGCACCGCACACGTTCGTTCCTGGTCACCGATCTTGGCGCGCGCTGGCACCGGCATCTGGGCGCACAGGCACAGCAGGAAGTGTCGGTGGCCGCGGGCGTCAAGAACGTGTTCGATCAGCGCCAGAAGGATCTGGAGGTAGGCGCGCTGCGTGACAGCGACTATGTCTACGGGCCGCGTTTCGCGCGCTCGTGGTACGTCAACCTGCGCTATGCGTTCTGAGCCACTACGAGCGCTGTTGCTGGCCTGTGCCCTGCTGCTGGGCGCGCCGGCGATGGCTGCGGACCTGCACGCGCAGGTCTCGGCCTCGCTGATGCGGCCGGAACAGCGCTCGCTGCGGCCGATGCAATGGTCACCACCTCCAAAACTGGTGGCACTGTACTTCGGCGCCGACTGGTGTGCGCCGTGCCATGCCTTCGTACCCACGTTGCGCAGCGTACGCGACGCGCTGCGCGAGGCCGGCGCCGATACCGAAGTGGTGTACGTCAGTCTGGATGAGAGCGAGAGTGCGCTGCGCCGCTACATGCACGCGCAGGACATGCCGTGGCCGGTGCTGGACCCGCGCCGCGCCGCGCGCATGCCAGCGCTGCAGGCCCTGGCTGGGCTGGCACCACCGAACCTGGTGCTGATCGATGCCGACGGCAAGGTTCTGGCCAATGGCTGGCAAGGGCGACGCTACGAAGGCCTGCAGCCGGTGTTGAAGGAATGGGCGAAACGCGCGTGCGCGCAAGCGCAGGCGCGCTGCCCCAACGGCGCCATCCAACCACGGTAGCGCCGGGCCATGCCCGGCGAAAGCCATGAAGGCGGCGACGCGCCCGCCGGGCATGGCCCGGCGCTACCGCTACGGCGCCCCGCGCTCGGCCTTGCGCACGAACGCCTCGAACAGCGCCAGCGTCTGCTCGCTCACATGGTGCTCGATGCCCTCGGCATCGCGCCGCGCGGTATCCGCGTCCACGCCCAGCGCCAGCAGGAAACGCTCCACGGTCTGGTGCCGCTGGCGGCTGGCATGGGCCAGCGCCTCGCCTTCCGGGGTCAGGAACACGCCACGATACGGGCGCTGCACCACCCAGCCATCACGAGCCAACCGCCGCAGCATCTTCGCCACGGTGGGCTGGGCCACGCCCAGGCGGGTGGCGATATCGACCTGGCGGGCCTCGCCGCCATCGGCCAGCAGGTCCGAGATCAGCTCGACATAGTCCTCCACCAGCTCCATCCGGTGCGCCTCGCGCACTTGCCGGAAGCTCTCGACCTGGCGCTCGGCCTCGATCAAGGGGGTGCTTTTCAGCGATGTCGAATCGTCGGTCTTGCCCACGCCTGCGCCTGTCCTTCCGGTCTACTCCGGGTTTGAAACTGAATTCTGGACCAGTAACGCGATAAAGACGATTGTTTCACATTGCTAATGACTATAGCAGGAGCTATATTCGGATCCATGAACACCCTGGCGCCCCGCGACCCTTCGGCCCCCACCCCGGCCAGCCTGGGCGCGCTCAATGCCTCGGTGGCGGTACCCGACAAGGGGCACTGGTGGTTCCGCCTGCTGGCCTTCCTCGGCCCGGGCTACATGATCTCGGTCGGCTACATGGACCCGGGCAACTGGGCCACCGACCTCGCTGGCGGTTCGCGCTTCGGCTACCTGCTGCTGTCGGTCATCCTCATTTCCAACCTGATGGCGGTGATCCTGCAGGCACTGTCGGCACGGCTGGGCATCGCCACCGGAATGGACCTGGCCCAGGCCTGTCGCGCGCGCTACCCGAAGCCGGTCAATCTGGCACTGTGGGCGCTGTGCGAGGCGGCGATCATCGCCTGCGACCTGGCCGAAGTGATCGGCACCGCGATCGCGCTGAAGCTGCTGTTCGACCTGCCCCTGCTCTGGGGCGCGGTGATCACCGCGCTGGACACGCTGCTGGTACTGCTGTTGATGAACCGCGGCTTCCGCGCGCTGGAAGCGTTCGTGATCGCGCTGCTGATGGTGATCTTCGGCTGTTTCATGGTGCAGATTGCACTGGCCGCGCCACCGGTGATGGAGGTGCTGGGCGGGTTCATTCCGCGCGCCCAGGTGGTGACCGATCCGCACGCGCTGTACATCGCCATCGGCATCATTGGCGCCACAGTGATGCCGCACAACCTGTACCTGCATTCGTCCATCGTGCAGACCCGCGCGTATCCGCGCACCGATGAGGGCCGTCGCAGCGCCCTGCGCTGGGCAGTGACCGACAGCACCCTCGCGCTGACCCTGGCACTGTTCATCAACGCCAGCATCCTGATCCTGGCGGCGGCGGTGTTCCATGCCAATGGCCGCTTTGACGTGGAAGACATCGAGCAGGCGCACCAGCTGCTGGCGCCAATGCTGGGGGTGGGCGCGGCGGCGACACTGTTTGCGATTGCGCTTCTGGCCTCCGGCCTGAATTCGACGGTGACCGCCACGCTGGCCGGCCAGATCGTGATGGAAGGGTTCCTGCACCTGCGCCTGCCGCCGTGGCTGCGACGGCTGATCACGCGCGCACTGGCGATCATTCCGGTGGTGGTGGTGATCATGCTGTTCGGCGACCAGGGTGCGGTGAAGCTGCTGGTGCTGAGCCAGGTGGTGCTGTCGATGCAGCTGCCGTTCGCGATCATTCCCCTGGTTCGGATCGTGACCGACAAGGTGACGATGGGTGCGCTGGTGGCCCCGCGCTGGCTGGGTGCGATTGCCTGGGTGATCGCACTGGTGATCGTGGCGTTGAACGTGAAGCTGCTGGTGGATACATTCAGCGGCGGGTGACGCCAAATGCGCGGCCCCTGCCCCGGTAGATCCACGCCGTGCGTGAATGCCCTTGTAGAGTCGAGCCATGCTCGACTCATCGCGCACCGCGCGAACGGCAGCCGAGCATGGGCTCGGCTCTACAGAAATCAGGATCACACGAACGGTCGCCGGGCATGGCCCGGCGCTACCGATGCAACCACCCTGGCCTTATAGGTACAACGCGATCGCGGCCTCGATCTGCTGCGGTGACTGGAAACCGGCCAGGCGCGTGCGTTCGTCACCGTCACGGAACAACGCCAGCGTAGGCGTCTGCCGCAGCCCCAGCTCGCGGAAGAACGCCTCGCCCAGTACCTCCAGCTGCACGCGCAGCAGGGTGGTGCCCTGCCCCGCACTGCTGGCAGCCACCCGGTGCAGCGACATTTCCAGCATCCGGCAGCCGGGGCACTGGTCCTTGTGGAAATCCACCAGCACCCGCGGGTGTGCGGCCAGCAGCTGCTGGAACTGCTCAGGCGTGGTGGCGTCGATGATCTGCATCGGTGTTGCTCCAGTAGTGGGCCAGGACCGCATCGGTCCAGGCATTGATGGCCTCGGCGTGGCGAACGCCATGCGGCATCTGTTCGATCTCCAGCGGCGGGTAGTCGCTGCGGAAGTAGCGGATCAACCGGTGCACGGCGCCGCAGTAGTACTCCTGCCCCCATTGCGTCTCACCGGTGCCGAACACCGCCAGCTGCCGCGGCCGTTCGCCACGTTCGGCGATGCCGGCCACCCATGCCTTCATCTCCGACGGCGTGCGGCCGGCGTTGTCGGTCCAGCAGCCAAGCAGCACCAGGTCGGCCTCGTCGGCCGCCAATGGGGGTGCCTGGCGCAGGTCGTCGGCCTCGTGCCAGTGCACCGCATGGCCGGCCGTACGGCAGCGCTCGGCGATCAGACGGCCCAGCTCACGCGTGTTGCCGCTCAGCGAGGCGACCACCAGCAGGATGCGCAACACCGCGCCCGGCTCAGAGGTCGTCGAAGCCGTTGTCGACGTTGGTCTTCTTGTAGCTTGCATTGCGCATCTCGAAGAAGTCGGTCTTGGTCTCGGTGAAGTTGTCGGCGTAGGCCTTGATCCACGGCATCACGTTGTCGGTGGTGTCGCTGTACAGGCGCTCGATGCCAAGCATGCCGGCCATCTTGTTGGCCCGGTACTTCACGTAGCGCGTCATCTCCTCGACATCGATGCCGTCGATGCCGTCCAGCACTTCCGAGGACCACTGCGTCTCCAGTTCGATCGCATGCTCGAACGCCTGGTGCACGTACGCGGTCAGTTCATTGGTCTGCAGCTCCGGGTTCTCACCAATGATGGCGCGGATCAGCTCGCTGATGAACTTGGTATGGGCCAGCTCGTCACGGTTGATGAAACTGATGATCTTGCCGGTGCCGGTCATGCGGTTCTGCCGCACCATGTTGTAGAAGTAGGCGAAGCCGGAATAGAAGTTGATGCCCTCCAGGATCGACGACTGGATCAGCGACTTCAGCAGGGTCTCGGCGGTCTTCTCGCGCATGAAATCGTCATACGCCCCCATGATCGGCGCGTTGCGCTTGATGATGGTCGGGTGGGTACGGGCGATCTCGAAGATGCGGTTCTGGTTCGGCAGGTCGGTGATCGAGGCCAGCACGTAGCTGTAGCTCTCGTTGTGGATCACCTCCTGCTGGCCGATGATGGCCGCGTTGGCATGTGCAGCCGGGTCGGTTATGTACTCGGCCACGTTGTAGATGAAGCGCGTCTGTGGCGAATCCAGCGTGGCCAGCAGGCCGATGATCGAGTCGTAAGCATTCTTTTCGCGCCCGGACAGCTCGCCGTACTGGCGCGCATCCAGCTTCATGTCCACCTCGTCGGGAATCCAGAAGTTGGTCGACAGCTCCTTGTAGGCCCGATAGAACGAGGGGTACGGAATGTCGTTCCAGTTCAGGATGCCGCTGGTGCGGCCGTTGATGATGCCGGTGCTGCGGTTCGGATGGCGCGGTTCGAGGATCTTGATGCGGTCGAGGGGGGTTGCCATGGTGTTACCTGCAGGGGGTAGCGCCGGGCCATGCCCGGCGGAATGTGCGACGGCCGCGCAATGCGCTCGCCGGGCGTGGCCCGGCGCTACCGTGGATGGTCAGCTCGAGCACCACTCGCATTCGCTGATGTCGATGTCGTTGGAGCGCACGTAGTAGGTGGTCTTCAGGCCTTCGCGCCAGGCCGTCAGATGCAGCTCCAGCAGGGTGCTGGCGCGGATGGTGCTGGGCACGTACAGGTTGAAGCTGATCGACTGGTCGACATGGCGCTGCCGCCGCGCGTTCTGGCGCACGCTGGCAAACTGGTCGACCTTGTAGGCGCCCTTCTCGTAGTACGGCCAGGTTTCCAGCGACAGGCCCGGTGCGGCGACCGGCCGCCGGAAGTCCTTCTTTTCCTCGTAGTAGAACGCGCTGTAGATCGGGTCGATGGAGGCCGTGGAGCCGGCAATCTGCGCGGTGCTCATGTTCGGCGCCACCGCAAGCAGCCAGCCATTGCGCAGGCCGTGCGTGGCGACCTCGTGCGCCAGGCTGTCCCACGCGGCGCCGCTGTAGTCACGGTCGAGGAAGTAGCGGCCGTTGTGCCAGTCGCTGCCGGCGAACATCGGGTAGCTGCCCTTCTCTTTGGCCAGTTGTGCGCTGGCCTGGATGGTCAGGAAGTTGATGCGCTCGTACAGGCGGTCGGCCAGCGCCTCGGCGTCCGGCGATTCCCACTGGATCGCCTGCTGTGCCAGCAGGTGATGCCAGCCGAACGTGCCCAGGCCGATGGCGCGGTACTTGCGGTTGGTGATCGTGGCCTGCGGGACCGGCAGTGCGTTGAGGTCGATCACGTTGTCGAGCATGCGTACCTGGATCGGAATGAGCCGCTCCAGCACGTCGGTGGCCAGCAGGTCATCGGGCGCACTGATCGCACGTCCGAGGTTGATCGAGGACAGGTTGCAGACCACGAAGTCGCCGGCGCGGCGTGTGGTGACGATCTGGTCACCGCTGACGATCTCCTGGATCATCCGCGTCGGGCTCATGTTCTGCAGGATTTCGGTGCACAGGTTGCTGGAATAGACCATGCCCGCGTGCTTGTTCGGGTTCCTGCGGTTGACCTCGTCGCGGTAGAACAGGAACGGGTTGCCGGTCTCCAGCTGGCTGAGCATGATCCGCTTGAACAGATCGATGGCCTTCACCGTGCGACGGCTGATGCGCTCGTCGGCCACCAGCTCGGCGTAGCGGTCGCGGAAGCTGCCAGAGCCACGCTTCTCGTCGTAGAAGTCCTGCAGGTACCAGCCCTTGGCGCTCTTCACTTCGTGCGGATCGAACAGGTACCAGTCGGCGCGGCGCTCCACCGCCTCCATGAACAGGTCCGGCACGCACACCGAGGTGAACACATCATGCGCGCGCAGGCGCTGGTCGCCATTGTTCAGGCGCAGGTCGAGGAAGGCCTCGATATCGCGGTGCCAGATGTCCAGATACACCGCCACCGCACCCTTGCGCTGGCCGAGCTGGTCCACCGACACGGCGGTGTTGTTGAGCTGCTTGATCCACGGCACCACGCCGCCGGAAGAGTTGGGCACGCCCCGGATCGGCGCACCGCTGCTGCGCACATAGCCCAGGTAGGCACCCACACCGCCGCCGTGCTTCGAAACACGGGCGATATCGGTGTTCGAGTCATAGATGCCCTGCAGGCTGTCATCCACCGTGTCGATGAAGCAGCTGGACAGCTGCCCGCCCACCTTGCCGGCGTTGGCCAACGTCGGCGTGGCCACCGTCATGTAGAGGTTGGACAGCGCCCAGTACGCCTCGCCGACCAGCTGCATGCGGCGCTCGCGTGGCTTTTCTTCCTGCATCAGGTACAGCGCGATGGTCAGCCAGCGCTCCTGCGGCAGTTCGTAGACCTCGCGGCTGCGGTCGCTGGCCAGGTAACGCGTGGCCAGCAGGTACAGGCCGTTGTAGGCGAACAGGCGGTCGCGCTCCGGGTCGATCATCTCGCCGGCCTGCTGCAGTTCTTCCTTGGAATAGCAGCGCAGGATGTCGTTGCTGTAGATGCCGCGGTCAGCCAGGCTCTCCTGCAGGCCCACGTAAGAGCCGTACTTCAGGCTGACGTCGTAGAAGCGATTGCGGCTGGCACGCTTGTACAGGCGCCGCAGGTAGATGCGCGCGGCAAACTGTTCCCACTCCGGCGCGACCAGGTCCACGCGCGACTCGGCCTCGCGGATCAGCAGATCGACCAGATCATCGGCACTGAGGCTGGGCTTGCGCTCGACCATCGCCTGCACCACGCGGCGGTAGTCGCTCACATCCAGCTGCGGGAACTCGGCATGCACGGTATCGATGCTGCGTTGCAGGCGCTCGGCGTCGAACGGCAGGCGGCGGTTGCCGGCCTCCTTGGTGATCCAGGTCGGCACACGCTCGCCGCCGGCGCGCAAGGCGTCGCCAGCGCCGGCCAGGTCGGCCACGCGGAAGGTACTGTCGGTCATGGTGGTGGAACTCCAGGCTCGCACGCGCGTTGGCGGTCGATGCCGTGGCGGCCCTGCACGCGATACCGGCGCACGGGGCGGTCGGGGTGGGATGCCATAGCGCGGGAACACCAGGTCGTCGGCAATTGCCTGCGCCTGCGGCCGGTATCCGGGCCGTGGGGGCGATCTGGGTCCGCGCGATGGCGGCCGCGTCGACACGGCAAGCCTTCAGGGGCGGGCCGCGGGACGTTTGCTGCATGTCCGGCGGCGGCGGCTGACCGGGAGTGACGGCCACAACATAGTGGGGATATCCCGAGCCGTCAACACAAGATGCGGTAATCAGCACATGTCGCGACGATCAGTCGCAGGATGCCGTGTTGCACCTGCGGCGCCTTGTCGACATCGCGCGCGTCCCCAGTTCGGTACAACATCAACTTTCCCCGGAACACCGCCCATGCGCGCTGCCCTTTATTCCTCCTTCGGCGATCCGGCCGATGTCCTGGCCGTCGGCGAAACGGCCCTGCCCGAACCCGGCCCGGGCGAAGTGCGCATCCGCACCGTACTGGCCTCGATCCACAACCACGATCTGCTCACCGTACGCGGCCTGTACGGCTACAAGCCGACGCTGCCGGCGATCGCGGGCAGTGAAGCGTTGGGGGTGATCGATGCCCTTGGCGAAGGTGTCGACGGCCTGCAGATCGGCCAGCGCGTTGCCGCCGCCTCGGTACACGGCACCTGGGCCGAAGCGTTCATCGCACCGGCGCGCATGGTGATTCCGATGCCGGAGGTGATCCCCGATGAAACTGCCGCGCAGCTGATCGCGATGCCGCTGAGCGCGCTGATGCTGCTGGAATTCCTGCATGTCGAAGCGGGGCAATGGGTCGTGCAGAACACCGCCAACGGCGCGGTCGGCAAGTCGCTGGCGATGTTGGCAAAGGCGCGAGGCGTGCACGTGGCCAACCTGGTGCGCAACGCCGCTGCCGTGGCGCAGTTGCAGGCGCTCGGCATCGATCATGTATTCGACACCTCGGCAGAAGGCTGGAAGGATCGCGTGCGTGAAGCCACCGGCGAAACCCAGGCCGCAGCCGCGGTGGATTCCATCGGCGGCGACGCCAGCGGTGACCTGGTCGACCTGCTCGGGCACCACGGCACGCTGGTGTCGTTCGGTGTGATGAGCGGCGAACCCATGCGCATTCCCGCTGGCGGCCTGATCTACAAGGAAGCCACGGTGAAGGGCTTCTGGGGCAGCAAGGTCAGCCAGGCGATGGCGGTGGAGGACAAGCGCCGGCTGGTTGGCGAGCTGCTGAAGCGTGCGGCGCAGGGTGAATTGACCCTGCCGGTGGAGCGGGTCTTCGCGCTGGACGATATCGCCCAGGCAGCGAAGGCCGGTGCCGGTTCGGGGCGCAATGGCAAGGTGCTGCTGCGGCCGTGACAGCCGGGGTCAGATCCCTTTCCGTTGGAAAGGGATCTGACCCCAGGAGGAGTGATGCGGCAGCAGACGGCGCCGCCCCGGCAATGGCGCCGCCCCGGTAGAGTCGACTGTCAGTCGACTCTCGCGCGTAGCGCGGGGGGATGAGGTTTCCGGGGAGGGGCGGAAGAGCAGTCGACTAACAGTCGACTCTACCCAGTCGACTCTACCGCTTTGTCGGTTCCGGCGATGCCTGACGCAGTTCCATCCCAGAACCAGGACGCGCACGAACGGCGCATCCCGGTCGTTAAGAACCTGTGATGTATAACTGAATGCGCTTTCGTCATTGGAAGGCGCACGCGGTCGCATGCGGTACTGACGGCTCCTCCCCCGTTCGGCGTTGTCGCTTCCATGTACCGCACCACCCTGAACCTGCTTGCCGGCGCCATCGCGCTGGGCCTCACCGCTGGCACTGCCAGCGCCGCTGAAACCGCCGATGCCGGCAAGGACAGCACCACCCTCGGCGCCGTGCTGGTGACCGGCTCCAACATCAAGCGCAGCGATACCGCCGGGCCGAACCCGGTGCAGATCGTCAGCCGCGAACAGATCGAGCAGACCGGCCGCTCAACACTTACCGACGTGCTGCGCAACCTGTCGGCCAATGCCGGCAACAGCTTCGACGAGCAGTACACCGGCAGCTTCGCCGCGGGCTCGGCGTCGATCGGCCTGCGTGGCCTGTCGCCGAAGAACACGCTGGTGCTGGTCAATGGCTACCGCGTATCCAACTTCGGCTTCGCGCTCAACACCCAGGACACTTTCGTCGACCTCAACGCACTGCCGATCAGCGCGGTCGAGCGCATTGAAGTACTCAAGGATGGTGCCTCGGCGGTGTACGGTTCCGATGCCATCGCAGGCGTCATCAACATCATCCTGCGCAGGAACTTCCAGGGCGTGGAAGTCGGTGGCGGCTTCGGTACCGCCACCCAGGGCGGCTTGAACGAGCGCAAGGCCAACCTGCTGGCCGGCTTTGGCGACCTGGAACAACAGGGTTGGAACGTGCTGTTCGGGCTGGACCTGCTCAAGCGCGACCGCCTGGATGCCGACCAGCGCGCCTACACCCGCAGCGGCGATTTCCGCGACAAGCCCGGCGGACGCCTGGCCGGCTGGTCCACCGCCGGTGGCAACTGGCTGTCCAACCCACGCGCGCCGCAACCGTTCGCCAACTGCCCTGATGGCAGCCAGCTGCGCCCGTACAGCGACTTCGGCAGCACCCTGCCCGGCCAGGCCTGCGCCTTCAACGCGCAGCCATTCAAGACCCTGCAGCCCGGCGCCGAGCGCCTGCAGGCCTCGCTGAGCGCGACTTACCGCTTCAATGACAGCGTCGAGGCCTTCGCCGACGTGCTGTACAGCCACAACAAGGCCGACCAGATCTTCAGCGCGCCGCTGACCGTCGGCCCCGGCCTGCGTGCCTACAACCCCGCCACCGGTGCGCTGATCGATGTGCCGGCGGTGCTGCCGGTCGGACACCCGAACAATCCGGGCAGCACGCCGCTGCCGTTCGAATACACCTTCTTCGACCTCGGCCCGCGCCTGAAGGACAACACCCAGGTGTTCTACCGTGCCCTGGCCGGCGTGCGCGGCAGTGGCGAGCGCTGGGACTGGGAAGTGGCGGCGCTGACCTCGCAGAGCGCGCAGCGCGAATACGTCGACAACTTCGTCAACCGCTATGCGTTCGAGCAGATCCTGCGCGACGGCAGCTACAACTTCCTCAACCCGTCCAGCACGCCGGGCGCGCTGGATGCCCTGCGCCTGCAGACCAAGCGCCCGGGCTGGTACAAACTGCACGCGTTGAACGTGAAGGCCTCGACCTCGCTGTGGGAGCTGCCGGCCGGTGCAGTCGGCTTCGCCTGGGGCGCTGAGTTCCGCAAGGAATCACTGGATGCGCGCACCAGCGCCCAGGTGCTGTCGGGCACCGAACTGCGCCCGGCGATCAACGTGGTCAACGGCGAGCGCCAGGTCAGTGCTGCCTACGCCGAGCTGAGCGTGCCGCTGCACCGCACGCTGGAACTGCAGGTGGCCGGCCGTGGCGACCACTACGACGACTTCGGCAAGGCGTTCTCGCCGAAGGTGGCGCTGCGCTGGCAGCCGTTGGACAGCCTGCTGCTGCGTGGTTCGTTCTCGCGCGGGTTCCGCGCACCTTCGTTGCCGGAGATCGCGCCCGGCCAGACCGTCAGCTATGGCTCGGTGATCGATCCGCTGGATCCGCTGCAACCGGGTGGCAGCCGCGGCGTGACCAACATCCGCACCGGCAACCCGGACCTGAAGGCCGAGCGCTCGCGCAATTTCAACGTGGGTGCGGTGTGGTCGCCCGATGGCGATACCAGCATCGGCCTGGACTGGTACCGCATCGAACAGGACAACCTGGTCAAGCCGGACAGCGCGCAGTTCATCGTCGACAACCCGACCCTGTTCCCGGGCCGCGTGCAGCGTGACGCGCAGGGCCGCATCCAGTTCATCACCAACCAGTACGCCAACCAGGGTGAGCTGACCACCTCGGGCCTGGACCTGGACGCCAGCCGCACCTTCCGCACCGACGGCTGGGGCAACTTCACCGTGGCCGGCAGCTGGACCCACCTGCTCAGCTTCAAGCAGCCGCTGGTGGCCGGGCAGGCGCCCTATGACGGGGCCGGCAACAACCGCCACGGCGCGCTGCCTCGCACCCGCGGTACCACGTCGCTGAACTGGGCAGTGGGCGACTGGAGCAGCACGCTGAGCCTGCAGTACGTGAGCGGCTACGACCAGCGCGTGGCGACGGCGACCAGCAATCCTGGCCTGCGCGACCGCATCAAGCCGTATCAGCAGCTGGACCTGTACGTAGCGTACGAGGGAATTCCGAATACCACGCTGTCGCTGTCGGTGCTGAACCTGACCGACAAGGACCCGCCGTTCGATCCGGCTGGCGGTTCCAACGGGTTCGACATCAGCCAGTACAACCTGCGCGGGCAGTTCGTCTCACTGGGCGCGCGCTACCGGTTCTGATGCGGCAACGGGGCGGCGATGATGCGCCGCCCCTCCCGGTGGAGTCGACTGACAGTCGACTCTACCCATCCAAGCACATCCAAGCACATCCAAGCGTTCCTGCATCACCGGCCCAGGTGTACGCCCTCTCCCCGGTAGAGTCGACTGTCAGTCGACTCGCTCGCGAAGCGCGGGCTTTTCGATGTCCGCAAGCAGGAGCAGTCGACTAACAGTCGACTCTACCCATCCAAGCACATCCAAGCACATCCAAGCGTTCCTGCATCACCGGCCCAGGTGCAGGCCCTCTCCCCGGTAGAGTCGACTGTCAGTCGACTCGCGCGCGGGGCGCGGGCTTTTCGATGTCCGCAAGCAGGAGCAGTCGACTAACAGTCGACTCTACCCATCCAGGCATTCCTGCACCACCCATCGAAGCGTTCCCGCATCACCGGCTCAGGTGCAGGAACTGCAGGTGCCGTTCGTACTGGCTGATGATGTCGTTGATGATCTGCTTGCGGCTGTAGCCGACCAGGTCGTAATCCTGACTGCCTTCGAACAGGTGCACCTCGGCGCGGTAGTAGCGCTGGTTGCGCAGCTGCTGCGCGGCGAACGACGGGGTCAGGTAGCCGCTCAGGATCACCCGGTACAGGAAGTCCTGCTGCTCGCCGTGGTTGACGGTCAGCTCCATGTCGCCCGCTTCGAAGCGCGTGGCAACATCCCAGCCCTGCCCGCGCAGCTGCTCGGCCACCGCCTCCATCGCCGGCTTCACCGTGTCATCCATGAAGCGGTAGACCTGGTCGCGCACCGGGAAGTGCATGGCCTGGCTCAGGCGCTGGCGCCAGCCCTGGTGGTGGCGATCGTCTCCGATCAACGGCGACGGCCGGTACTGCAGCGCGCGCTTGCGGTGCGACTCGTCACTGAAGGCGCGGGTCAGCCCCCACATCATCAACAACAGGATCGCCGAGAACGGCAGCGACGCCAGCACCACCGCGGATTTCAGTGCGTCGATGCTGCCGGCCAGCAGCAGGCCCGCCGTCAGCACTGCGATCACGGTGCCCCAGAACACCCGCAGCCAACGTGGGCCGTCGTCCTCGGGTGCGCCGCCATGCGACGACAACGTGGACAACACCACCGCGCCCGAGTCGGCCGAGGTCACGAAGAAGATGAAGCTGACCAGCACTGTCACCGTGATCACCGCGCGGCTCCAGGGGTAGCCGTCCAGCAGCGCATACAGAACGGTCGGTGGATCATCCACCGCCAGCTGCGCCAACTGTTGCTGCCCGTGGTGCAGCACCTGGTCCAGCGCGCTGTTGCCGAAGATCGACAGCCACGCCAGGGTGAAGCCGAGCGGGATCAGCAGCACGCCGAACACGAATTCGCGGATGGTGCGGCCGCGCGAGATACGTGCAATGAACAAGCCCACGAACGGTGCCCAGCCGATCCACCAGGCCCAGTAGAACACCGTCCAGCCACCCAGCCATTCGGGGCGGCCGCCGTAGGCATACACATCGAAACTCTTGCCGACCACGCTGCCCAGGTAATCGCCCAGGTTCTGCATCAGCGTGCTGAACAGGTACTGCGTCGGCCCGGCGAACAGCATGAACAGCACCAGCGCGATCGCCAGCAGCATGTTGATGTTGGCCATCCAGCGCACGCCCTTCTCCACGCCGGAGACGGCCACGGCCACCGCCGCGCCCATCATCGCCACCACCAGGATGATCTGCACCAGGTTGGAATGGGGGATGTTGAACAGGTGCGCCAGTCCCGCATTGAGGTGCAGCACCCCGAAGCCCATGTCGGCGCCGATGCCGAACACGGTGGCAACGATGCCCAGCGCGTCCACGGTGTAGCCGATCGGGCCGTTGATGCGCTTGCCGATCAGCGGGTACAGCGCCGAGCGCAGCGCCAGCGGCAGGTTGTGGCGGTAGGCGAAGTAGGCCATCGCCATCGCCGCCAGCGCGAACACACCCCAGCCGTGCAGGCCCCAGTGCAGGAACAGCAGCTGCATGGCCTGGCGCGCACCGGCCTCGCCCGCCGCCGGATCGCCCTGCGGCGGCTGCAGGTAGTGGGTCAGCGGTTCGGAAACGCAGAAGAAGAACAGCGTGATGCTGATGCCCGCCGCGAACAGCATGCCGGCCCAGGACAGGTAACTGAACTCCGGTTCGTCATGGTCGGCGCCGAGCTTGATGCCACCGTACTTGGACAGCGCCACGCCGACCACGAATACCAGGTACAGGGTCATCGCCAGCAGGTAGTACCAGCCCACATTCAGTGCGGCCCAGTCCTGTGCCTTGACCAGAAGGCGGCCCGCACCGAGCGGGAACAGACTGACGAACAGCGCGAACGCCACGACAACGATCGCCGCGAAGGCGAACACAGGCCGAAGGGTGCGCACCGGGGATTGTTGCGGCTCCAGTACATCCATGGGGCGGCGTTCTCCGGTAGATCAGGGAATTAGCCGACCGATTCTGGCTGAACCGCAGTGGACAGAGCATGAAGTTGCGGCCTGCGATCACGGCCTGCGCGCGTGGTTTCGTGCTATCACGCGCGCGCCGCCCTGCCCACAGTGCGTCACGACATCACATGCACCGCGCACAGCTTGTTTCCATCGGGATCGCGCAGGTAGGCCAGGAACAGCTGGCGCCCGGCCATGTTGCGGATGCCGGCCGGGTCTTCGATGGCGGTACCGCCCTGGGCTACACCGGCATCCTGCCACTCACGCACGGCCTCGACACTGTCAAGGGTGAAGCCGATGGTGCCGCCGTTGGCGTGGCATGCCGGCTGCCCATCGATCGGCGCGGTGACGATGAACATGCGGCCATCCTTGAAGTACACCAGCCTGCCCTTGTCATCGAAGACGCCGGGGCGTGCGCCCAAGGCGGTGAACAGCGCATCGTAGAAGCGATGCGCGACATCCATGTTGTTGGTCCCAACGGTTACGTGGCTGAACATGCGGGCACTCCCTGTGGAAAACCGCAGTGTCGGCGAGCGCGCCGGGCATCGCAAATCCGGCCATCTCCCTCTGCTGCGAGCGCAGGATTTGTCGTGCGCCGCTCGATCACCCTATAATGGGAATCATTCTCATTAATGATCCATGCCCATGGCCGTGCCCGCCACCTCCAGCACTGCGCTGGCGGGGTTCTACCGCGAACACCATGGCTGGCTGCTGGGCTGGCTGCGCCGCCGCACCCCCAATGCCGACTGCGCCGCCGACCTGACCCAGGACACCTTCCTGCGCCTGCTCAGCCGTCGCGTCGATCCGTCCGAACTGCGGCTGCCACGTGCTTATCTCAGCACCATCGCACACGCCCTGCTGGTCAACCACTGGCAGCGCGCAGACCGGGAGCGCGCCTATCTGGCCGCGCTGGCCGCACAGCCGGAGCCGGTGCATCCCTCGGCCGAGGAGCGCACGCAGGCATTGCAGCTGCTGCACGCCGTCGCCGACATGCTGGCCGGGCTGGCCGAGCGACCGCGACGTGCCTTCCTGCTGGCGCGACTGTCCGGCCTCGGCTATGCGGAGATCGGCCAGCAGTTGGGCGTGTCCGAGCGAATGGTCAAGAAGTACATGGCGCAGGCGATGCTGCATTGCCTGCGCCTGTCCGGCGACACCACAGCGTGAGCGCTGCATTGACCAGCCCGGCGCTGGAGCAGGCCGCCGAATGGTTCGCGTTGCGCCAGCAGGGCTGGAGTGACGACGAGCAGCAACACTGGCACGCCTGGCTGCAAGCCGATGCCCGCCACGCCGATGCGTGGCAGCGGGTCGAATCGGTCTGGCAATCGTTCGCACCGCTATCGGCCCCTGCGGCCGCGAGCGCGTTGGGCGCCGCAGGCCGCCGCCGCCGGCAGGTGCTGCGCGGCCTGGGCGGCGCCCTCGCCATCGGTGGCGTCTCGCTGCCGGGCCTGCGCGGGCTGCAGCTCCAGCGAGGGCTGCAGATCCAGCGTACCGCCGGCGACCACACCGGGCACTGGACGATGGCTGATGGCAGCCAGCTCTGGCTCAACGCCGACAGCGAAGCAGCCATCGACATCGGCGGAGACCGGCGCGCCATACACCTGCTGCGCGGCGAACTGCTGCTGCACACCGGCCACCACCCCGCCTACGCAGGCCTGCCCTTGACCGTGCACGTGCCGGGCGCCCGCCTGCAGCCGATCGGTACCCGCTTCGCGGTAGGCCGCGAGGGACAGGAAAGCCGCCTGGATGTGTTTGAAGGTGTGGTGCGCTGCCTGCCGCAGTTCGGCACGGCACGGGATGTACCCGCCGGCAGTGCGGTGCGGATCGGCCCGATGGGCGGGCTCGTTCCGCTTGAAGCGGATCCGCTGCGCGGGGATTGGCAGGACGGACGGCTGCAGGTGCAGGACATGCCGTTGATCCGGGTGATCAACGAGCTGGCCCGCCATCACCACGGCTATCTCGGCTGTGATCCTCGCCTGGCCGCACTGAACGTCACCGCTGTCCTGCCGCGGCTGGACAGCGCTCAGTCCCTGCAGTTGCTGGCACGCGCCCTGCCGATCCGCGTCGAACAGCGCTGGCCGTGGTGGACCGTCGTGCGTCCGCTCTGAAAACGCGGTTCCCCTTTTTCGCGCTCACCGGGCAGTACAGGGGAACCCATTGCGGATGTTGCCGCCTCCATGAAAGTGCCTTGCCCCTCCCCCCGCCCTCTGGCCATTGCCCTGTGCCTGGCCCTGGCCACGCCCGCCCTGCTGCCGGCCGCTGCCCATGCACAGGCATCCACCGCTACGGTCCGCTGGCAGATCGCCGCCGGCCCGCTCGACCAGGCCCTGACCGCGTTCGGCCAGCAATCGGGGCTGTCCATCGCCGCCGATGCACGCCTGACCCGTAGCCGCCACAGCAATGGCGTGCAGGCCACACTCGATACCGATGCGGCATTGGCGCAGCTGCTGGCTGGTACCGGCCTGGCCTTCCAGCGCGATGACAGCGGCGTGGTGCTGCAACCCGCGCCAGCGGCTGAAGCCGGCGTGCGCCAGATCGGTACGCTGCGGGTCGCCGGCCAGGCCAGCGAAGGCGCATCGCCGTGGGGCCTAGCCGATGCCGATGCGGTTTACCGCGACAGCGGCTCGCGCGTGCACCTGGACCGCCAGCAGCTGGAGCGGTTCCGCGGCCAGTCGATCGGTGATGTGCTGGCCGGTGCGGTCGGCGTGCACACCGCCGACGTGCGCAATGGCGGTGCGCTGGACGTGAACATTCGTGGCCTTCAGGGCCAGAACCGGGTGCCGGTGATCATCGACGGCGGCCAGCAGGCCATCGACGTATACCGCGGCTATGCCGGCGTGCAGCAGCGCAGCTACCTCGACCCGGACCTGATCAGTTCGGTCAGCATCGAGAAGGGGCCGAGCCTGGCCGCCAACGCCGCCAGCGCGATCGGTGGTGTGGTCTACATGGAAACGCTGAACGTCGATGACATCCTCGACGACGGCCAGGCCTGGGGCCTGCGTGTGCGTGGTGGCGTGGCCGACAACAGCATCGACCGCACCCGCACGTTCAAGCAGATCGCGCGCGGCAGCGACAACCGCAACAGCCTGCGTGATCCGCGCGACTGGAACGGCAGCGTGGCCTTCGCCCAGCGTGGCGAGGATTGGCAGCTGGTGGCGGCCTATGCGCGGCGCCGCCAGGGCAACTACTTCGCTGGCAGCAACGGCGCCCACCGGTACGACAACCAGCACCTGTCCAGCGGCGGTACCGGCATGTCCAGCCAGGCGGTCTCGGACATGTACCACCCCGGCGATGAGGTGCTGAACACGCATACCGACAACGAATCGGCGCTGCTGAAATTCACCTGGACGCCCAACCCCGACCAGCGCCTGGAGCTGAGCCACCGCTACTTCAACTCCAGCTTCGGCGAGATCATGCCCTCGGCGATCGGCCGCGTGGGCGAGTCCAACGAATGGGTGACCTACGTGGACAAGGCCAACACCATGTTCCAGTTCGAGCCCGGGAAAATGCGGCTCAACGCCACCTCGCTGCGCCACCGCTACCGGCCCGAGGCACACCCGTGGCTGGACCTGAGCAGCACGCTGTGGTTCACCACCGCCACCAGCCGCATGTTCAACAGCAACATCGCCAACACGCCGCTGTTCAAGGACGTGCCCAACGACCAGATGCCGGACACGCTGGGGGAAACCTATGGCCCGGGCCTGCAGTCGGACGTGAAAACCCGGCGCTGGGGCGTGGACAGCAGCAACACCACCCGCTTCAACAACAGCCTGGGCGACTGGACGCTGCGCTATGGTGCTGCGTTCCAGCACGAGGACACCGCACCGAATTCACCGGTGCTGCCGGTGGACTACAACAACAACCGCTACCTGCGCTCCGGCACGCGCCGCGAAGCCAGCGTTGTCGCCTCGCTGCAGTGGCAACCGTGGGACTGGCTGTCGCTGACCGCTGGTGGCCGCTTCATCGACTACCGCACCCGCGACCGCAATCGGGTCGCCTTCGTCAGTGAATCGCGCGACCTGCGCTACACCTTCGCGCGCCTGAGCAAGGGCGGGCAGCTGCTGCCGGGCTGGTACAAGGAGTGGTACCCGGATGCGCAGGGCAACTACACCTACGACTCGCTGCGGGCCACGCCCTATGGCGACAGCACGCTGGGCCAGAGCTACGACTTTGATGGCTTCATTCCCGACCCGCGCGGCGCCAACGGTTTCTACACCAAGCAGATTCCCACCGCGTGGGGCTACAAGCCAGCGATCCGCCGTTCCGGCCACGGCTTCGCACCGTATGCCGAGGCCCGCTTCAACCTCGACGAGGACATGTTCTTCTACGTGAAGTATGCGCAGGGCTGGAAGATGCCCAGTCTGTTCGAATCGACGCTGGGAAACAGCACCTCGGCACCCGTGGCCGACCTGAAGCCGGAAAAGAACCGCTCCTGGGACATCGGCTTCAGCCTGCTCAAGCAGGACCTCTGGCGCGATGGCGACCGCCTGGCGTTCAAGGTGGCGTGGTTCAAGAACGATATCGACAACGCGATCACCCGCCGCTTCGACTCCAGCAACTGGGCGTTCTACGTCGACAACGTGGACAACTACACGGTGTCGGGCTACGAGCTGCAGTCCGGCTATGACGCCGGCATCGCCTACCTGGATCTGTCGGCCAGCTACTACCAGCGTGCGCGCACCTGCGATTCGGCCACTGCCAAGCGCCTGCGCGAAGACCCCTATGCGAAGTGGAGCAAGCTGGACACCACCCCTGACTGCGTAGATGGCGGCTTCGGCACCTCGTTCGTCAACGCGCAGAATCCGCCGAAGTACTCGATCCACAGCACGCTGGGCTTCCGCCTGTTCGACAAGCGGCTCGATACCGGCATCCGTCGCACCTACAACAGCGGCCCCACCCACGAACTGGACAAGCCCTGGAATACCACCGGCTCGACCGGGTTGCAGAACATCTACCTGCCCACCGCGATCTACGACTTCTATGCGCGGTGGCAGTTCACCCCAAAGGCCGAAGTGGAACTGGTGGTCAGCAACCTGCGCAATACCTACTACATGGACACGCTGGCGATGAGCCTGATGCCCGGCCCGGGCCGTACCACGCGATTGAACTTCACCGCACGCTTCTGACCGCTGCAGAAACAGCAACGCCCCGGGGAGATCGTCCCCGGGGCGTCTGCTTGCGGCGGCTCACGCTCCGGCAGGCACCTACCAGCGACTCAGCACTGGTAGGTGCCAACCTTGGTTGGCACAGCAACGCGTTACTTCGCGGTACTCAGCAGCAGCACCGCCACGGTGACCAGACCGATACCGACCCAACCGATCGGGCGCAGGCGGTTGCCAAACAGCAGGCGGCCGCAGGTGGCAGTACCGATCACGCCGATCGCACCCCACATCGCATACGCAGTGGCCAGGTCCATGTAGCGCACTGCCTGGCCCAGCAGGGCGAAGGCGATCCAGACCATGACGATCGCGCCGACACCCCAGCGCCAGCGGCGGAAGCCTTCCGACTTGGCCACCATCATGTTGGCGGCGACGTCGATCAAGGCCGAACAGATCACGAAAAACAGGGCGAGGGTATTCATCAGTGCGCCTCCCCGAGGGTGACACAGACGATGCCGACCACCGCCAGCACGAGGCCGGCCAGCTGCTGCAGCGACAGGCTCTCGCCAAACACGGTGAGGCCGACCACGGTCAGCAGGGTCAGGCCCAGGCCTTCCCACACCGCGTAGGCGACACCGACCGCGATGCGGCGCACCGACAGGGCCAGGAAGTAATAGGACAGCGCCAGCGCGCCGGCCATGATCAGGTAGCCGGTCCAGCCGCCGTCGCGGGCGGCATGGGCCATGAACGAGGTCCCGACCACTTCGGCGACGATCGCCACGGTCAGGCAGGCCCAGGCGACCAGCGCGCCACGGGCAGGAACAGTACGGGACATGTGAAACTCCTTGCGGGACGGGGGTCGTGCCCCGCCATCAGTAGATCCACGCCATGCGTGGATGATCCGTAACGCCCCCACTGACAGGGGCGACGGCGGCCAGTATCATCGCCTTTTACGGTCGATTCAAAATGGATTCCATCGACAGGAGCGATGGATCAATGCCCTATTCCCCTGAGTCCCTGCAGGCCTTCGTCGAAGCGGCCGCGCTCGGCTCGTTCTCGGCAGCCGCACGCCGGTTGCGCAAGACCCAATCGACGGTCAGCACCGCCATCGCCCATCTGGAGGCGGACCTGGGCGTCAGCCTGTTCGACCGCAGCGGACGCTACCCGCAGCTGACCGAGGCCGGGCGCCAGGTGCTTGGCCACGCGCAGGAAATCCTCGCCGCCGATGCACGGCTGCAGCAGTTGAGCGTGCGCCTGGCGGCGCCGGTCGAGGCGCGGCTGACGGTGGTGTTTTCCGATGTGTACCAGCTCGATCCGGCGCAGCGTGTGTTGCAACGCTTTGCCGAAGCATTCCCGGAGATCGAACTGGAATGGCTGGATGCCGAAGGCGACGACGTGCTGGAACTGGTCGGCAGTGGTCGCGCCGCGCTGGGCCTGCTGCCACGCCAGGAAAGCTATCCGGACGGCCTGGTGGCACGACCGTTGGCGCACCACAGCGAACTGTCAGTGTATGTGGCGCGCGGCCATCCGCTGGCCGACGCCGGCCGGCGCGCGGCTGCCCAGCTGGCACGGCACCGGCAGGTGCGGTTGAGCGCGGAGGTCGACCACACCCGCGCGGCCACGGGCCTGGCATGGACCGCCACCGACTACCTGATGGTGATGGAGATGGCCGAGGACGGCATCGGCTGGGCCGAGCTGCCACGCGCGCTGGTACGGCGCTACGACCGCGGGCAGCTGGTGGAACTGACCCTGCCCGGCTGGCCACGACGCATCCACAGCGACCTGCTGTGGCGCCGCGATACGCCGCCGGGGCCGGCCGCCCTCTGGTGGGCCGACGCGCTGGGGTGACACACCCACCACCGCGCCATCCACGCATGGCGTGGATGGAATGAGAGCCCGGTAGATCCACGCCACGCGTGGATGGGATGCCGGTTATCCGATCAACGATGCGCCAACGCGTAATCCAGCGCCGAACACACCGCGGCCACCTGCGCGTCATTGCACTGCTGCAGGGTGGCGCGCGGGCTGTCCGGGTAGACCTCGGTGGTGGTGGTGTAGGTCGCACCGGTGATGCCGGCACACAGGCCCAGCTTCACCAGCGGGTACTCGATCACGCCATGGGCGACCACCGGCGAACCGATGATCTCGCCCGTGTCGTCGGCCGGGGCGATGTGGGTGACCTTCTCCACCTCGGCAATCACCGCCTGCTGGAAGGCCGGTTGCGGGTTCTCGCTGTCGTCCACCAGATAGAAGCCATCCGGAATCAGGCCCGGCTCGAACGGCTTGCCGTCACGTGCGGCCAGCGCCGGGCGGAACTCGCTCTCGTCGCTGTCGGTGGTTTCGTGCAGGTCGATATGCAGCACGAACTGTCCCTTGTACGGCGCGATCAGCTCGATGACAGCGGTCGATTCGCGTGCCGGACCATCGGCGCGGAAATTGCGGTTCGGATCGATCGCATCGAAGTTCCAGCGGTTGATGCGCTCGAAACCCCACGGGTTCACGCACGGCGCCACCAGCAGGTTGGCTTTGCCGGCATAGTCGTCGGCGTGCTTCTCAAGGAACTCCAGCGCGCCCATCACGCCGCTGGTTTCATACCCATGCACGCCACCTGTGACCAGCGCGGCCGGCAACTCCGGGTTCCAGTCGCGGCTGCGCAGGGCGAACAGGGTGTAGGTCTCGCCAGCGTAATCGAGCTGCCCGTAGGCCACCTTGTCGAAGCGCGAGGCCAGCGCCTCGATGCGCGGCAGCACCTCATCGTCGTAGCGACGCAGGCGCTGCTGGCGACCGCGCCACGCCTCCCGTTCCGCCGCTCCCCACGGCTGGCCAGGGGTTCCGACGGGGTAGAAGGCGGCTTGGGACATGGCGGATCTCAGCGAGTCAGGAAGCAATCGCCCACTCTACCACCGGGGCATCAGCGTGAACCGGCGGCGCATTCCATTGGCGAATGGAATCAGCAATAATTCTCATTTACCACCTTCCACAGCCCGCACCGATGCCCATCCCTGCCCTGCAACCGGCCCGCCTGCCGCTGGCCGCCGCCCTTGCCCTGTGCCTGCTCCCGGCCGCTACCGCCTTCGCCCAGGACGGCGCCACCACGATGGACAGCATCCAGGTTTCCGGCAGCTGGCTGGGCACCGGCCTGCATGACAGCGTGAAGAGCTTCGCCGGCGCACGTACCGTGGTCGACCGCCAGCGCATCGAGGCCAGCGGCGCGGCCAGCATCGGCGATGCCATGCGCCGCATCCCCGGCGTGCAGGTCACAGACAACTCCGGCACCGCCGGCAGTTCGGTGTCGCTGAACATCGGTGTGCGTGGCCTCACCGGCCGCTACTCGCCGCGCTCGACCGTGCTGCTCGATGGCGTGCCACTGGCAGTGGCGCCGTACGGCCAGCCGCAGCTGTCGTTCGCGCCGACCAGCCTGTCCAACATCGAGTCGATCGACGTGGTGCGCGGCGGCGGCGCGGTGCGCTACGGGCCGCAGAACGTGGGCGGCATCATCAACTTCAGCACCCGCGCCATTCCCACCGAGGCCGGCCTGCACGGCGAAGCGGGCGTGCGCTACACCGCCTACGACCATGGCGGCGGTGACAGCACCCAGTACAACGCCTTCCTCGGCGGCACCGGCGACAACGGTCTGGGCGCCGCCCTGCTCTACTCCGGCCAGGATGGCCGCGGCTGGCGCCAGGGCAGCGATGACCGCTTCAACGATCTCGCGCTGAAGTTCGCCTACGCCATCGACGAACAGCAGGAGCTGCGCGCCAAGCTGTCGTACTACGACGTGCGCTCGCTGACGCCGGGCGGCCTGACCCGCGCGCAGTACGAGGCCGATCCGTTCCAGAACACCCGGCCGACCGATTTCTGGAAGGGCCATCGCACCGGCATCGACCTGGGCTACACCAACACGCTGTCGGCCAACAGCGAGTTCGAGGTGCTGGCCTATTACAACGAGAGCACCCGTGCCAGCTCGCTGATCAACGCCGCCAATACCCAGTGGACCGTGCAGCCGCGCGACTACCGCGTGCTTGGCATCGAGCCGCGCTATACCCAGCGCCTGCACTGGGGCAGCACGGTGCATGACATCACCGCCGGCTACCGCTTCCTGCGCGAGCGCGGCAACGACCGCAGCTACACCGTCACCCGCCGTACCGGCGCGGCCAGTGCCACCACCCGCTTCGACAACGCGACCGATGCGCACGCCTTCTACATCGACGACCGCATCGCCATCGGCCAGTGGCGGATCACCCCCGGCGTGCGCATGGAGTGGATCGACATGGACCGCCGCCAGGCCGGCGGTACGGCCACCTTCAGCAGCCGCAACGACAAAGCCCTGCCCTCGCTCAACGTCGCCTACCTGCTGACCCCGCAGCTGACCGTGTTCGGCAACTACACCACCTCGTTCGGACCGGTGCAGAACATCCAGCTCAATTCGCAGACCGCCAGCAACCCGCTGAACCCGGAAGTGGCCAAGACCACCGAGCTGGGCGCGCGCTGGCAGGACGGTGCACTGCGCGCGGAAGTGACCGTGTTCAAGATGCGCTTCGACAACCAGATCCTGCAGGTGCCGGGCATCACCCCGCCGACCTTCCAGAACATCGGCGCCACCGACCACAAGGGCGTGGAAAGCGCACTGGAGTACCACTTCGCCGAAGACAGCGCGCTGGCCGGGCTTGAGCTGTACGCCAACTACACCTGGACCAAGGCGATCCAGCAGTCCGGCGACAACCGCGGCCTGGACGTGCCGTTCTACTCGCGCGACACCGACAGCATCGGCGCCCGCTACGCGCTGGCTGGCTGGACCTTCAACCTCTCCAGCACCCACCAGAGCGGCCAGTTCTCCGACGCCGCCAATACCTGGGCCGAGAGCGCCGACGCGCGCGTGGGCCGCGTGCCGGGCGTGCGCCTGTGGAATGCCCAGGTGGCCTGGCAGGTGCCGGGGCTGGGTGACAGCGAGATCGCGCTGGGCGTGAACAACCTGGCCGACAAGCGCTGGTACACCCGCAACGTCGATGGCAACGCCGGCCGCATGGTGGCGGCGCCACGCACCTTCTACGTGCAGGGCCGCTACCGCTTCTGAGCCGGTAGCCGCCCGATGCGGTGACGGTGGCGCTCACGGTGGCGGCGTATCATGCCGCCACCATGTCTTCGCCCGTTTCGCCATCGCGCCTGCATCTGGCCTTCCAGGGCCTGCGCCTGCGCCTGCGCGGCAGCGATCTGTGGTTCATCGCACTGGCGCTGCTGGTCGGCCTGATCGCCGGCTACCTGACCCTGCTGCAGTCGGGCATCGCACGTTGGTTGCAGGGCACGCTGTATGGGCTGGACGAAGGCATGCGCCTGAGCTCCCTGCCCTCGCTGACCTGGACCGCGCTGCTGGTGCTGCCACTGGGCGGGCTGCTGGTCGGCCTGGTCAGCCTTGCGGCGACGCGGCTGAAACGGCCACTGCTCGATGCGGTCGAAGCCAATGCCCTGCACGGCGGCCGCATGTCGATGCGCGACAACCTGATCGTGCTGACCCAGACCCTGCTGTCCAACGGCTGCGGCGCGTCGGTCGGCCTGGAGGCTTCGTATACGCAGATGGGCGCGGGCAGCGGCTCGCAGCTGGGCCGGGTGATGCGACTGCGTCGCAACGACGTGCGCATCCTGGTCGGTGCCGGTGCCGCCGGCGCCATCGCCGCTGCGTTTGGTGCGCCGCTGGCCGGTGCGTTCTACGCCTTCGAGATCGTCATCGGCGCCTACACCCCGGCCGCACTGGCACCGGTGGCCGTCGCCGCGCTGGCTGGCGCCTTCGTGGCCGACCAGGCCGGCATCGAGGCCTATCTGCTGCCAGCGGCCTCCACCATCGACGTGCGCGCCGCCGACTACGCGATCTACGGCCTGCTCGGCTGCTGCTGCGCGATGGTCGGCATCGCCATCATGCGGCTGATCGCATCGATCGAAGGCACGGTCAAGCGCAGCCCGCTGCCGGCCTGGGGACGGCCGGTGGTCGGCGGCCTGCTGCTGATTCCGTTGGCGCTGGCCAGCCCGCAGGTGCTTTCGTCCGGACACGGCGCACTGCACCTGGACCTGACCACACACCTGCCACTGATCTGGATCGGCGGCCTGCTGACCCTGAAGTGCCTGGCCTCGGGCATCTCGCTGGGTTTCGGCTTCCGTGGCGGCCTGTTCTTCGCTTCGCTGTTCATGGGCACCCTGGTCGGCGCGCTGTTCGCCGGGCTGCTGGGCATGGCCACCGGCGTTCCGGTGGTCGACGCCACCTCGGCCGCCCTGGCCGGCATGGCCGCGCTGGCCGCCGCCGTGGTCGGCGCACCGATGACGATGGCCATGCTGGTGCTGGAAGGCACCCACGACTTCCTGCTGACCAGCGTGGTGATGAGCGCGGTGCTGGTGTCCAGCACGCTGGTAAGGCAGTGGTTCGGCTACTCGTTCTCAACCTGGCGCATGCACCTGCGCGGAGAAACCATCAAGAGCGCCCGCGACGTCGGCTGGGTGCAGAACCTCAATGCCGGGCGCCTGATGCGCAAGGGCGTGGCCACCGCCCCGGCCGATCTCGATGTGGCCTCCTTCCGCCAACGCTTTCCGCTGGGCTCGGGCACCCGGGTGATCCTGATCGACAGTGAGGGCCACTATGCCGGCATCGTGCAGATTCCACGGGTCTACGGCGATGGCGTGAAGCCGGAAGCCCTGATCGGCGAACTGGCCGAGAACCGTGACGTTTCGCTGGCACCATCGTCCGACGTGGTCAGCGTGATGCAGCGCTTCGACCAGACCCAGGCCGACGAGCTGGCCGTGGTGGCTGCCGACGGCCAGGTATTGGGCGTGGTCTCCGAGGCCTTCGTGCGCAAGCGCTACGCCGAAGAACTGGACAAGCGCCAGCGCGAACTGATGGGCGAGCGGGTCGAGGACACCGACTGATCCCGAAAAAGGGGACGGAGGGGATCAAGTCGTTTGTGGCCCATCCGGGTATCCACGCATGGCATGGTTCCACCGTCACATGACCGGGGTAGACTCCGGCCATGCGCTTCATCGAAACCTTCCAGGCAGGCCCCTTCGCCGACACCGTGGTCAGCCTGCTGGCCGCTTTCGTACTGGGCACGCTGATCGGCGCCGAGCGCCAGTACCGGCAGCGCACCGCCGGCCTGCGCACCAACGTACTGGTGGCCGTGGGCGCGGCCGCCTTCGTCGACCTGGGCATGCGCATCGCCGGCAGCGCCGAAGCCGTGCGGGTGATCTCCTACGTGGTCTCCGGCGTCGGCTTCCTCGGCGCCGGCGTGATCATGAAGGAAGGCATGAACGTACGCGGCCTGAACACCGCCGCCACCCTGTGGTGCTCGGCGGCGGTGGGCAGCTGCACCGGCGCGGACATGCTGGCCGAAGGCGTGCTGTTGACCGTACTGATCATCGCCGGCAATACCCTGCTGCGGCCGCTGGTGAACGCGATCAACCGCATTCCGATCAACGAGGCCGCCACCGAAGCCACCTATGAAGTGCGACTGAGCGTGGATGCCGAAGCCGTGCCGCGGGTGCGCGAACGGCTGGTCGACGCGCTGGAAGCGGCACAGTACCCGGTAGGCGATGTGCAGGTGGTCGAGCATGCCGACGCGCCCTCCGATGTGATCGCCGTGCTGGTCAGTACCGCTGTGAGTGCCGACGAGCTGGATGTGGTGCTGGCGCGGATGGAGCACGTACCGGGCGTGCTGCATGCCACGTGGGAAGTCAGCACCCGCGACTGATTCATCCGCGCATGGCGTGGATCTGCCGAAGTCGTGGTGCAGTAGATCCACGCCATGCGTGGATGCCCTCCTCTCACCCACCCATTCGCTGCTGCGCGCGCAACAGTTTCCGGAACGAACCGCACTTCCGGGCATCCTCTGCCTGCGGGCATGCCGCGGCCCGCTGCAGATGCCGCCGCACCCGCTGCAGCTGGGTGATCTGCCGCTGCAGCACCTCGGCCTGCGCCAGCAACGCCTCGCGATCCAGGGTGATACAGCCCTGCCGTGGCAATGACAGCCCGATCTGCTGCAACGACAGCCCAGCGGCCTGGCCCAGCCCTATCAGTGCCAGCCGTTCCAGCACCTGCTCGTCATACTGCCGTCGCAGGCCACGGCGCCCCAGCGCCTGCAGCAGCCCCAGCTGCTCGTAGTAGCGCAGGGTCGAGGCCGGCACCCCGCTGCGCTTCACCACCTCGCCGATATCCAGTTCACGCATGGGCTTGACCTCAAGTCGTCTTCAAGCAGCAACCTATGGGCCACTTCCGGACAAGGCAAGGCCATGGCCAGCACATCCCCCGTTGATCAGAACACCCTCTGGAATGGCCCCGGCGGCCAGATCTGGGTCGCCCAGCAGGCCATCCTCGATGGCCTGTTCCAGCCGATGGCCGACCTGCTGGTCGCCGAGTTGCCGGACAGCGTGACGCAGCTGCTCGACATTGGATGCGGCACGGGCGCGAGCCTGCTTGCCGCCGGCGCGGCACACCCGGCCGCCCACTGCACCGGCCTGGACATCTCCGCACCGATGCTGGCAATGGCGCGCAAGCGCGCAGAAGCGGCGGGGCTGGACGCTGACTTCATCGTCGCAGACGCGCAACAGCACCCTCTGCCCTCCGCGCACTTCGACTGGATCCAGTCGCGAGTGGGGGTGATGTTCTTCGAGAATACCGGGGCCGCGTTCGCCAACCTGCATCGTGCAGCTAGGCCAGATTCGGGCCTGCGCTTCATTGCCTGGCGCAGCGCAGAGGAAAACCCGTTCATGACGACCGCCGAACGGGCCATCGGTGATGAGCTGGTTCTGCCGCCGCGGAGACCTGGCGCACCCGGGCAGTTCGCCTTCGCCGACGGTGAACGCATCCACCACCTGCTGCAGGCCGCCGGCTGGAAGGACGTCGAAGTGACTGCGGTGGACCTGTCCTGCTCGCTCGCCCGCAATGAACTTCCGACCTATGTGGGGCAGCTCGGTGCGCTGGGTCTTGCCCTGCGAGACCTGCCCGGAGAACGCGCCGCCGCACTCCGCGACAAGGCGCTGGCAGGATTCACGCCATTCATCGAGGGCGATCGGGTCCGCGTGGATGCTGCCTGCTGGTTGATCCGCGCACGCGCATGAGCAGAGCCATCCACGCATGGCGTGGATCTACCGCCATCGCCACGATGTATCCATCCTGCACACGATCCCGGTAGATCCACGCCATGCGTGGATGAGGGTACGTGGGGCGCTACAACGCCTCGCCGGCGTCGGCCAGGCGCGATTCGATCAGCGCATACCACTGCTGCAACACGTCGATGAGCATGTCCAGCTCGGCGTCGGTGCGCTGTGCGCGGCCGCTGCGCAGGCAGGCCTGGGCTTCCTGCAGCTGCGCCAGGAACCCGGCCACGGTATCGGCCTGCAGGATCAACCCTGGCAGGCGCCGCCCGGGAATGCGCACCACGGCATGGTTGCCGAGCTGGCCATACACACTCAGTGTGGCTTCCGTCTTCATGGAAAGAGGCAGGAATTGGGCATTCATCGCGTGCACCATGGAGAAAACCTGAGCCGCCGGCAGTCGTGGTCGACGGGGGAGACGTAACCACGTCCTGCCGGCGGTCAGGGGGGACTCGGTATACCGGGACACTTCCCCGGCGTGGAACTGTCAGCGCGGCTGGGCCATCCCGGCGATCTGAACGCGCCGGTTCGGTGCCAGGCACGCGATCAGCTCGCGACGGTTGCGCTGCTCGCACTGCACGATCGGCTCGGCCGCACCCCGCCCTTCGGCACTGATGGCCGTGGCGGGCACCCCGCCCTGCACCAGGGCATTTCGCACGGCCTCGGCGCGGCGCTGCGACAACGTCTGGTTGTAACTGGCACTGCCAATGCGATCAGTGAATCCGGTCACCCGGATCGACTGCACCTGCGCGGCCTCGCGCACCTGCGCCAACACCCCCTGTACCGCACGCTGGCCTTCTGCGCTGAGCACGGCACTGTCAAACCCGAACAGTGCATCAGCAGACAGTCGCAGCGGCTGTTCCGGTAGCGGTGCCGGCGGCGGCGGGGGTGCGGGTGGCCGTGGTGGCTCGAGCACGGCCGCGCACGATTCCGGCTTCCAGTAGCCGCCCTGGGCGATGCCCTTGCTGTCGAATCGCACCTGGAACTGGCAGGTGAAGTATTCGGCACCCTGCGCCGTCCGGAAGTTGAACAGGTAGTTCCACTCGCGCACGCCCCACATGCCTTCGTTGAAATGCGGCGTGCCCAACAAAGTGTAGAGCTGGCGCTTGCTCATGCCCGGCGCGAAGCGGCGCAGGTCGGCGACATCGGGATAGATGCCCTCCTTCAGCGAGGCCTTCGAGGCGTCCGGGAAGTGGACGGCGGTGGCTTCGGCCGGACCGTCGGCGGCCGGCGCATGGCTGCGGCACGCGGCCAGCAGCCCCATCCCCAGGATCAGGCCCAGCGTAGCGGCCAGCTGGCCGGTGCGGGCGATGCGATGCTGTTTCATGTCGTTCCCCCTGTAGACGTTTCCGCGATGCCGGGCCGCACCTGCGACCCGGCGGCGGGGATCACCACTGGATGCCGGCACCGACGGCCACGCCGGCCTCGCCACGGCTGTTGGTGGAGCCGCTGAACTTGTAGATCCAGCGACCACCTTCGGAGACACCGGAGATACCGATCGCCACGCCCGACTCACCGTTGTAGCTGCCGGCTGCGACCGAGGCCATGCTGCGGCCCGCTTCGCTGGGCTGCGGCAGGGCAGCGGTGGCCATCGCCGAAGCGATACCGGCCGAAGCGCGGTTGTCGGTCTTGCGCAGGTCGCGCTCGAAGCCGCCCATGCGCTCGTCGGTGTAGGCCTTGGACCAGTCCAGGGTCTGTGCCATGCCCGACTTCAGCTGGTCCACGTTGACCGCATCGGTTCCGGCGGTGCCCGCGGCGACATTGCGCACCGTGGTCGGGCCGCTGGTGGTGCTGCCCAGGGTGACGCTGTTGTAGTTGGTCGCGCCGTTCACCGTGGTGTCGTAGCGGATCGTGCCCTGCTGCGAGGCCTGCAGCTGGCGCACGTTGACCGCATCGGTGGCCTGCGAACCATCGGCCACATTGACTACCTGGCGTTCGGCACCGCTGGCACCGACCGACACCGTATTGGCCCGGTTCGCAACCGAACCCGCACCCAGGGCCACCGAATTGTCGGCCTGTGCCTGCGACCCATTGCCCAGCGCGGTCGAATTGGCACCGGCAGCGGTGGAGCCTGCACCACCGGCGGCCGAATTGGCACCGCTGGCGGACGGGTCGGCCAGGTTGTTGGTGTTGTTGGCTCGGAAGCTGCCGGCCACATTGGTGATGTTCTTGATCTTCTGGTCGGTGTAGGACTTGGACTGGTCGATGGCGTAGTTCACGCCATTCTTCAGCTGGCCGACATTGGTCGCGTCATGGTCGTCGGAGCCATCGGCAACATGGGTGATCTTGCGCTCGCTGCCGCTGCTGCCGACCGACACTTCACCGGCCGAGTTGCTGGCACCGGTCTGGCCGTAGGCGCCGGTGTAGCCGCTCTGCGCACCGACGCTGGCCACCGAACCGGCACCCAGCGCCACGCTGTTGCCCGCGCTGGCACTGGCGCCATTGCCGACCGCCACGCTGCTGGCACCTGCAGCACTGGCCTGCGGGCCGACCGCCACCGCCTCCGCGCCGGCCGCCGTTGCAGCCGCTGCCGTCGAGTTCACCGCCAGGTAGGCACTGCCACCGCCACCATTGGTGATGCGCTGGTTGAGGACCTTCAGCGAGCCATCCACAGCGGTGAATGCGGCGGTGACGTTGTTGTAGTCACCGCTGGTGAAGGTGCCATCGGTAGCGATGCTGGAGATGCTGAACTTCGGTGCGGTCCACACGTTGGTGGTGCCGTTGTAGGCGGTGGTGCCACCGAAGTAGTTGGCGATGGTGCTGTTCGTGCTGAACAGCTGGTCGCCGGTGATGGCATCACTGCTGCCGGCCAGGATGCTGCCGGCGGCGACGTTGGTGATCTTCACCGCACCGGTGCCGGTACCCTTCAGCGAGACACTGTTGACCACGTTGCCACTGCCATCGACGTCGTACTTCACGGCCAGCTTGTCGATCTCGCCGGTCTGGTCGGCCACATTGGCCAGCGAGTTGCTGACCGCGTCGAAGGCCGTACCGACGTCGTTGTAGTTGCCCTTGGTGATCGTGCCGTTGGCGGCGACGTTGTTGATCGAGTAGGTCGGTGCGGTCAGCACGCCGCTGGCGTTGACCGCTGCACCACCACCGAGGTGGGTGGCCACGGCCTGGTTGGCGGCGAACAGCTGGGCACCGTTGATGGCTTCACTGCTGGTGGCACTGACCTGGCCCGGGCCGAGGTTGCGCAGCGTGGTGGCGGTGCCGGTCTGGCCCAGCGTGGCGCTGGCGTAGTTGACGCTGCCGTCGCCGTTGAGGTCGTAGCGCAGGGCGCCCTGCTCGGATGCCTGCAGCTGGCCCACGTTCACCGCATCGGTCGCCACCGTACCGGCGGCCAGGTTGGTGACCTGGCGCTCGGCACCGGCCGCGCCGATGGAGACACTGTTGGCACGGTCGGCCAGGCTGCCGGCGCCCACCGCGATGCTGTTGGCGGCGGTGGCGCGGGCGTTGGTACCGACCGCGATTGAATCGGTGCCGCTGGCCACGGCCTCGGTGCCGGTGGAGTTCACCCGCAGGTACTTGGTTCCGCCATTGCGGATGTCGGTGATCTGCGTGTTGAGGTTGACCAGCGAGCCATCGACGGCCGCGAACGCGTCGGTGGCGTTCTCATACAGGCCCTTGGCGATGGCGCCCCCGGTGGAGATGCTGCTGATCTCGAACAGCGGTGCGGTGAAGACACCACTGGCCGGATCGAACGCCGCGCGGCCACCGAAGAAGCTGGCGATGGCTGCATTGGTACCAGCCAGCTGGCCACCGTTGACCGCCTCCAGGCTGCCTGCGGTGATCGCGCCGCCGGCCAGGTTGCCGATGGTGGTGGTGCCGGTACCGGCGCCGAGGGTGACGCGGCGATAGTTCGGATTGCCGCCCGCATCCAGGTCGTAGGTCACCGCGGCATCGGCCACGCCGTTGATCAGGCTGATCGCACCCTTCAACTGGGCCACGTTGACCGCATCGGTGTTGACGCTGCCGGCAGCCACGTTGGTGATCTGGCGCTCGCCACCACCGGCGGTGCCCACCGAAACTTCACCGGCCGAGACCTGCGGCGCAGTGAGGCCATACGCGGTGTAGCTGGCCTGCGCACCGCGCAGTGCGGCCGAACGGTAGCCCAGGGCCACCGAGTTGGCCTGGTTGGAGGTGGCTTCAGCACCCAGCAGGGTCTGGCCGTTGGCGGTACCCACGGCACTGTCACCGACGATCACCGAATGGCCCATGCGCGCAGCGTAGTCGGCGGTCGGCACACCGGTCGGGTTGCTCGGGTCGTTGACCCCATCACCCGGGAATGCCACGTTGGCATCAACCTTCGGCAGCTCGTGGCGTGCGTTGGCACCGATCACCACTTCCTTCGAACCGTTGGCGAACGCACCGTCGCCCATCAGCACCTGGTAGTCCTGCGCGGCGTTGACCGCCCAGCACGAGATGTCAGCCAGGGCGATGTCCAGGCACTTGGCTGCCCAGGCAGGCGAATCCTTCGGCAACAGCAGGCCCAGCAGACCGCCCGGATTGCCATTGTTGATGTTGTAGATGTAGCTGTCGGAGGTGACACCACCGATCAGGGTCAGGTGCGAGCTGCCACCGGTAACGGCACCGCCCAGCCCGTTGAGGGTGCTGCCGACCGGCGACAGGTTCACCACCGGCAGGCCCAGCACGTTGACCGTCGAATAGGTCTGCATCACGTTGGCGTTGCTGAGCTTGAGGTTGCCGTTGCTCAGGTAGCCATTGCCACCGAACAGGCTGGTGGTGGTCGGGCCGATCAGCTGGCCGACATTGCCGACCAGGCCGCCGGTGCCGATGACCAGGCCCGCATTCGGATCCGCCGCGGCAGGTGCCTTCGGGCTGGTGGGTGGAATCGCGGAGGGCTTGGTCAGGCCCAGGCCGCTCAGCGTGCCACCGACCAGGCCGCCGACCGCGCTGCCCAGATTGCCAAGGGTGCCATTGAGGTTGCCGTTGAGCAGGTTGCCCACGGCGCTGCCGACGTTGCCGAGCGTGTTGCCCAGCAGTCCACCCAGGCCAGTGCCGGAGCCAGTGGCGCCATTAAGCAGGCCGCCGACGGAACCGACCGTGTTGTTGAGCGTGCCGCCGACCGCAGTGCCGACACTGCCAACCGTGCCACCGACGGCGCCAACGGTGTTGTTGAGCGTGCCGCCTACGCTGCCGACGGTGCCGTTGAGGGCTCCGCCCACCGCGCTACCGACCGTGCCCACAGTGCCATTCAGTGCGCCACCCACGGCGCCCACAGTGTTATTGAGCGTGCCGCCTACGGCACCGCCCACACTGCCGACGGTCCCGTTGAGGGCTCCCCCCACCGCGCTACCGACCGTGCCCACAGTGCCATTCAGTGCGCCACCCACGGCGCCCACAGTGTTGTTGAGCGTGCCGCCTACGGCACCGCCCACGCTGCCGACGGTGCCGTTGAGGGCTCCACCCACCGCGCCGCCGACCGTGCCCACAGTACCATTCAATGCGCCACCCACGGCGCCCACAGTGTTGTTGAGCGTGCCGCCTACGGCACCACCCACACTGCCGACGGTCCCGTTGAGGGCTCCCCCCACCGCGCTACCGACCGTGCCCACAGTGCCATTCAATGCGCCACCTACGGCGCCAACGGTGTTGTTGAGCGTGCCGCCTACGCTGCCGACGGTGCCGTTGAGGGCTCCGCCCACCGCGCTACCGACCGTGCCCACAGTGCCATTCAGTGCGCCACCCACGGCGCCCACAGTGTTGTTGAGCGTGCCGCCTACGGCACCGCCCACACTGCCGACGGTCCCGTTGAGGGCTCCCCCCACCGCGCTACCGACCGTGCCCACAGTGCCATTCAGTGCGCCACCCACGGCCCCCACAGTGTTGTTGAGCGTGCCGCCAACGGCGCTGCCCACACTGCCGACAGTGCCGTTGAGGGCTCCACCCACCGCACCACCGACGGTGCCTACGGCGCCGTTCAGTGCGCCGCCAACAGCGCCTACCGTGTTGTTGAGCGTGCCGCCCACGGCGCCGCCCACACTGCCGACGGTGCCGTTGAGGGCTCCGCCGACCGCGCCACCGACCGTGCCGACCGTGCCGTTGAGCGCGCCACCGACGGCGTTGCCCGCGGCGCCGACCACGCCGCCCACCAGCCCCCCAACACCCAATGCGCTGTTCTGCGCCGCAACCGTTGCCTGGCCCGCCAGCTTCAGATTGCGATCGGCAACCACTTCCTGGCCATCCGGCGCCTGCACGCGCACTTTGCCGGCTGCACCGGCATCGAATGCGGCAGTGATCGCCCGATCGTGGGTTTCTCCCGGCAGTTCCTCCTTGGCGGGCAGCGTGATCGCCGCCGTCGCCTTCGCCTGGCCCTGGGCGTCGATCTGATGGCCTGCCACCTTCAGCTTCGAATCCAGCGCGCCATCTACAGAAGCCTTCAGGCCCCGCAGTGCACCAGCCGGCGCGCCGCTGATGCCGCCGGCCGCTTTTGCACCGGTATCGATGGATGCCACCTGCGCACCGCCGAGGCCGATGTTGGCTTTCGCGCGGACATCCGCAGCAAGCCCCGGGACGGCGACCTGCTTCGGCGCCGTGTTCGCGGCCAGCTTCACCTGCACAGTGGCCGGCAGCACGTCACGCACCACCGGCAGCGCCGCGGTGCTCAACTGCAGGCCGACGCGCGCATCCGCGCTGATTGCCGGGCTGCTCTGGGCCTGGCTTGCGGCAGCCGCAAGGGCCACCTCGGCATCGACCTTGACCGGCATGGGCTGGGTGTACTTGGCTGCAAGTGCCTGCAGATCACGCAGCGACTGATTGGATTCGGAGGCCCCTGCGTGGCCACTGGCCAGCGCACACAGCAGGGCCAGGGCGAGCGTGGTGGGCATCAGCAGGAAGGCGCGCGGATCCCGCGCGGCACTGCCACCGCTGTCGCCGGTGGCCAGTTCGGAGGCCACGACCAGAGCATTGAGCTGGCGGTTCCATACACGCCGGTAGATGCGATTCATGAGCACTTCCCCCGTAGGCGAACAACTGGAATGTCAGTGGACTTGCCGTTTGGCAGGTGATTGACATTTCAGCGCTCGCGGCGGCGGCTGCGCACTTCATTCCGGCACGGCAATCGCGCATTCCGGCAAATCCACGGCCGGAATCGGCAGCGGGTTATGCAGAAGCGGCAACGATATCGGCAAGCGCATGGGCAATTCCGGCAGAAACCACCCCGAAACCCTTGCTGCGCTTGATTCAGGCCGGCTGGCCGATCTGCGCGGGAGCGCGCATCAGCGTATCGCGCGGCAGTTCGCCGAAGACCTTGCGGTAATTGTCGGCAAAACGAGAGAGGTCCCAGAGGCCGCAGCTGAGGGCGATCGCCTTCACCGAACGGCGGCTGGAATCGGCCATCGACAGGCTGCGGCAGGCAGCGCACAGCCGCAGCATGGACAGATAGCGGTTGGGCGAGGTTCCGAACAGATCCTCGAAGGCATAGCGCAGGCCGCGTTCGCTGACACCCGCCGCGTCGCATATCTCGTTCATGTAGATATTGCGGCGCAGGTTGAGCCGCATGAAGTTCTCCGCCCGCTGCGCGATCAGATAATGCGTGCGCCGCGCGCGGCTGCAACCAGGGCGATCGGCGGCGCCTGCACCGAGCAGGGCCTGCACGTGCTCGTGCAGCAATCGTTCGGTTTCTTCCGGCTGCAGGCCAGCACCCTGGCCGAGCTGAAGATGCAGCTGCTGATAATGATGGGCAAGTGGTGCAGAATCGTTCGCCAGATTGAACAGTGAAAGCGCCTGGCCCGCGGGCGGCGTGCTGCGCAGGCTCAGCTCGGTCAACTTGCGTTGCACCCGCGCGACCGGCACCAGCATCAGGGTCATGTGCGTACCTGGGCTCAGCGTGAACTCGCTGATGCCTTCGGGCATCACCGTCAGCGCCATCCCCGGCGTAAGCGGCACCCCGTGGCACCAGCTCAGCGTTTCATCGGTCGCGTGCAGATACCCCAGCATCGCCCAGTCGGGTGGCAGCATGAAGCGGCCACGGCAATGGAAGCCGCAGCTGATGCTGCAGAACAGGGCTTCCTCATGCACGCGCGAAGCGAAGGCCGCCCGCGGCCCGTTGCCATCGAGCAGCAGCAGTTCGACATCGCATACACGAAGCACGCCGCTCAGCGTCGCCAGATCAATCGATCGCAGGCCGCTGTCGTCGCTGTCTTCTACCCCACCATCGACCATGACAGTGTCGTCCCCCCGTTGATCCGCAACACGCTGCGGCCCCCCTGCCTGACAGGGCCACACCATTCCTCCAGGAACCTTCGCCATTGCCGGGATCGCTGTGGCTGGTGCCGCGCGACCAACCCGGTTGAAAGCAGCAACCTGAAACCGAGTATGCCCGATAATCATCAAAGGTAAACCCGAACCCTGCACTGAAGAAAATAGATACACAGATGAAGAAAATGTGGTCGACGGTGGCACGATTTTCGCATGCGCCATTTGCGACATCACATTATCTGCACGTCGATGAATCGTTTTGCCGGCGAACGGATATACGTCACAGAAACAGCCTGAAAGTTTAAGGGTCGGCGCGTTTCTGCCGAATTTGCATATAGGTTCCGGTTGCAGCCAACCGCCATTCAGGCAAAGTCGATAACACGGTGATCCGGTCGCTTCAATACGACCACACCTGGGGGAGCGCATGACCACGACCGTATCGCAGAACAGTTCGGCCACCGGCGCAGCGCCGCGTGGTTGCGACGTTGCGGCCGGCATTTCCCCCGGGGCCGATTACCCAGAATGAGCACGGCGGGTCATTCCCGTCATGCCACCCCGCCAGGACGTGCGGGGCCCACGGACGATCCCGGCGGAGCCGGGCCACCGCCCAACAGGTGTCCTGCATCTGCAGACAACAAGTAGAGGGAGACAAGGCCATGAACGCATCGATCCGCAAGTTCCTGAAGGAAGAAGATGGCGTCACCGCGCTCGAGTACGGGCTGCTGGCCGCCGTCATCGCCGGCATCCTGATCGCGGTCGGCAACAAGGAGATCAAGGGGTTCTTCGAGACGCTGTTCAAGAACCTCTCCGACCTTGCCACCAAGGCCTCCGGGTCGACACCTGCGACCGGCGGCGGCTGAGCCTGCGTGCATCGCGCATCCCTGCAGCGGTGCTGGGATGTGCCCGGAGGCAACTGCAGACTGTCCAATGACGGACGATGGAGTGTGCGATGACGTTGCTGGGACTATTGGCCATCGGCGTGTGCCTGCGGATCGCGATCAGCGATCTGTATGCCCGCCGGGTGCCCAATGCCTGGCTGCTGTCTGCATCCGTCATTGCCATCGCATTGATCATCGCGGGGCAGTTCAGCGCGCCGCGCCAGCCGTGGCTTGCCCACGCAGCGGGCGCGGCGCTCGGCCTGGTGGCCCTGCTGCCGTTCTATGCCATCCGCTGGATGGGCGCCGGCGACGTCAAGTTCTTCGCGGTACTGGGCTTGATCCTGGGCTGGAAAGCCCTGTTGCCGATCTGGGTGGTGGCCAGTCTCGCGGCCGGCCTGCACGCGGCAGTGATCATTGTTGGCCGCCGTCTGGGCGTGATGCTGCCCACGGGCCTCCAGATGCAGGTCAACCGCGCCAGCAGCCAATGGCAATCGCACCCCGCCCTGCGCGACATGCAGGCCGCCCGCCAGGGACGACACGGCATTCCCTATGCAGCCTACCTGGCCATCGCCGGCATCGGCTGGGTTCTGGCAAGCGTCTATGGAGGTGTGGCATGAACATCCGCAATCCGCGGCGTCAACGCGGCGTGGCCAGCATCGAATTTGCCCTGATGCTGATGCTGGGCCTGCTGCCATTGCTGCTGTTCACGTTCTCCGGCGTGATGATCATGGCCGCGCAACAGACATTGGCGACGGCCTCGGCCGAGGGCGCTCGCGCTTCATTGCGCTATGGCAGCGCCAATGAACGGCGTACCGCAGCCTGCGTCGCAGCCCGCAGTTCGATGCAGTGGCTGTTGAAATTCTCTGGACAGGGTGTCGACTGCAGCAATGGCGGCAGCAACGCCATCGTGGTCTCCGCGCAGGCACCCTGCGCCGGCCTCGCCACTGCCCAGTGCATGACGGTGACGGTCAGCTATGACTACGCCAGCCATCCCTTTTTGCCGGGCACCGCCACGCTTTACAAGTGGGTGATGCAGGCTCCCATCCGTAGTGTCGCGGTCGCCCAGCTCGACCTCGGCAGCGGCAACTGACGATCGGTACAGGAGACGGTTCCATGCTCAAGTTGACCCGCATCGCTGCCGTCGCCCTGATCGGGCTGGCCGTGCTGCTGGCAGTGATCGCCCTGATGATCGGGCGCAAACCGGCCGCGCCAGCGACGGCCGCCCCCGTCGCGCACAGCGAAGCCCAGGCGATCACCGTGGTCGAAGCCGTGGCCCGGCTGCCTGCCGGTGAACCGATCACCGCCAACAGCCTGCGCCTGGCGCAGCGGGCCACGGCGGTAGCCGGTGCCGCCACCAGCATCCCGGCCGTGGTCGGCAAGGTACCGGTGCAGGACATCGCCGAGGGCACCGCCATCAGCAGCAGCGCCCTGGCACAGGGATTCTCGCTGCAGCTGCGTCCGGGCGAACGCGCACTGGCCGTTCCGGTGGACGAACTGGTCGGCGCCGGAAACCGCATCCTGCCGGGTGATTTCGTCGATGTCTTCCTCAACCTGCGCAATGCCCAGCCCAACGCCAGCGGCCCGGCAGAGGCCGCGCAGACCCGCCTGCTGCTGTCACGGCTGCGCGTGCTCAGCTACGGCCAGCAGGACATCGCTCCGGTCACCGGCGATGCCGTCGCCGGCAACGAAGGCGATACCCGCAACGACCCCCGCGCCGCGGACATCACAGGCAATGGCAGCAGCCATGGTTCCGGCAGCGAGCCCACCCAGCCGGCACGCAGCGCGGTGCTGGCAGTGCCGGTGGCCGATGCCAACCGGCTGCTGCTGGGGGCGCAGCAGGGAAAGCTGTTCCTGGCCCTGCGCAACCCGGCTGATACGGGGCAACCTGACCTTGCACTGTTTCCACAGGCGCGTGGCGTGATCGATCCTTTGCGTGGCCTCGATGCCGAACAGCAGCTCGCACTGCAGCGGCCGGAGAACCACGCCTTCGCCGGCATCGATGGTGATGCCCTCGCCGGCCGCGGCAACACCGCGGCCCGAAGCAACCCGGAGGCCCCGGCGCGTGCGCCGGCGGCCCGGCGCAGCGCACCGCGTGCGTCGGGCATCGAGATCATCCGTGGCGACAGCTCCGCCCCCCGTGGTTCCCTTTGACCTGCATCGAGCGCATCCATGACCGAACGCCGCCGCCCACGCCCCTCTCCCCGCCAGCGCTGGCTGGCCCTGCTGCTGGTGCTGCTGGCTCCGGCGACAAGCGTGGCCGCCGACGATCTCGTACTGCAGGCGCGTGAGCAGCGCCCATGGACCCTCCCGGCCGATCTGGAACGGGTCGCCATCGCCGACCCGGGCGTCGCCGACATCGTGATGCTGCGTGGGCAGCGCCAGGCGCTGCTGGTCGGAAAGGCGCCGGGTACAACGACGCTCCTGCTGTGGCACCGCAAGCAGGCCGAGCCGCAACGCCTGCAGGTGCGCGTACAGAGTGCCGTGCAGGGCGCTGCAGACGCAGGCTCGAATGGGCTGGTGTTCACCCAGCAGGACAACCAGGGCCTGCTGCAGGGAAGCACCGACAGCGTCCTCTCGCACATGCAGGAACAGAAGACCGCCGCCATGGCGCTGGGGAAGGATGGGCTGCTTGCCGATGCGTCGACGGTCAGCAGCGGCGGCGTGGTCCAGGTCGAGGTCAAGGTGGTCGAATTCAACAAGACCGCGTTGAAGCAGATCGGCATCAGCTTCCAGAACCGCAATGGCAACTTCGCCTACGGCTTCGCCCGCCCGGGCGGCCAGCTGCCGGGCAATACCGGCATCCTGCCGGGCATGAAGGAAGGCAACTCCGGCAATGAGGCCGAGTCGCCCATTTCTTCGGCCTTCCGCCTGGTGTTCGGCTCGACCAAGGGCCTGTGGAACGCCGATGTCGACCTGCTGCAGAGCAACGGCATGGCACGCGTGCTGGCCGAACCTACCCTGGTCGCATTGTCCGGCCAGAGCGCCAGCTTCCTGGCCGGCGGCGAACTGCCGATCCTGGAGCCGCAGGGACTGGGTACCACCACCATCACCTACAAGCCGTTCGGCATCGGCCTGACCGTGACCCCGACGGTGCTGGCCCCCAACCGCATCGCGCTGAAGGTCGCACCCGAAGCCAGTGATCTGGACTACAGCAACGCCATTGCCCTCAATGGCGTGCAGATCCCATCGATCACCACGCGTCGTGCCGACACCACGGTCGAACTGGGCGACGGCGAGAGCTTCGTGATCGGTGGCCTGGTCAGCTCCAATGTCGTCTCCAACGTCGGCAAGATCCCCCTGCTTGGCGACCTGCCGATCATCGGTTCGTTCTTCCGCAACTTCGACTACAAGCGACAGGACAAGGAGCTGGTGATCATCGTCACGCCGCGGCTGGTGCAACCGCTGGCGCGCAATACCCAGCTGCCGTTGCCTGGCGAACGCGAAGCCAAGCCGAATCTTCCCGAGTGGGGGTCCTGGCTGCTTGGCCCGATCAGTCAGGATCCGGTACCTGGCTTCTCACGCTGATTCTCATGATGCCTGCGATATCACGCCCATGCCCTACGCCACCGCCCAGCCGCTGCATCCGCAAGGACCACCGATGAATCTGGTCCTGTACGGAATGGATCGCGAACTGCTGCCCCGGCTGGCGGCGAAACTGCCGCCGACCACCACCCTGCACTGGCAGGACAGCAGCATGCCGACCTCCGCACAGGACCTGCAGCGCGGGCCACAGAGCCTGGTGCTGCTCGACTTCCGCCCGGAACACGCCGCGGCCTCCAGCCTGCTGGCGCAGCAGCTGCAGCAGACCCAGCCCGACCTGCCCCTGGTCGCGGTCGGCGCCACCAGCGCCGCCCAGGTCGAAGGCGTGGTGATCGCGCTGCGTGCCGGCCTGCGCGATGTACTGGACCTGGACAGCGACAACATCGGCATCGAGGCGGCATTGCGCCGCGCCCTGTCGCCGCGTCCAGCCGCTACCGCCCAGCATGCACACAAGGCGCGCCTGATCGTCCTGCTCGGCGTGCGTGCCGGGGTCGGCACCAGCACCCTTGCCGCGCATCTTTCGGTACTGGCCCAGCAGACCCGCGCACTGGCCCAGGGCGAGGCCCTGCAACAGGACGGCCTGTTGATGGAACTGGCGCAGCCGTCCGGCGACCTGGCGCTGTACCTCAACCTGGACAGCCGCTTCCACTACGAAGATGCGCTGCGCAACGCCAGCCGCATCGACGCCACCCTCGCACGCACCGCGATGGCTCGGCACGACACCGGCCTGGTGCTGCTCGACCGTGCCAGCGGCAATGATGCCGTGCCGCCGTCGGACCCGGGCGCACTGCTGCAGCGCCTGCGCAGCGTGTTCGCCAGCGTGCTGTGCGATGCCGGTGGCTGTCCGCTGCGGCAGCTGCCGCCCCTGCTGCTGGACCAGGCCGACGAGATCTGGCTGGTCACGGACGCTTCGATCGCCACGCTGGTTTCGCTCGACCAGGCCTTGAAGCACCTGGCCGGCCAGCGTGAACGCGAGAAGCGCCTGCAGCTGGTGATCAACCGCCACGACGACAGCAGCGGCATGAGCCCCGACCAGATCGCGCGCCGCTTCGAAGTGCCACTGCTGGCCACGCTGCCCGAACGCCCGCGCGTGCGCCTGGCCGCCAGCCAGGGGCATCTGCTGCTGCAGGACGCACCGCGCGACCCCTACCTGCGTGCCCTCGCCCCGCTCGTGCCGCGCCTGGATCCGGCTGCCTGCCCGGTCCAGGCCCATGGCCTGCGGGAAAGACTCTCCCTTGCCCTGGGTGGATCGCAATGGAAGACAAGGTAACCCCATTCCCGCATGCCGCCACCCGCCCGGTGCTGCCCGACAGCGCCCCGGGCCACCTGCCGTTCGCGCAGACCGAGCAGTACCAGAAGGTGCTGTCGGCCGCCCACGAACACCTGCTCAACAGCATCGAGGACGAGCGCATCGACATCGATTCCTGGGCGCCTGACACCATCGCCCGCTGGGTGCAGGTGCAGACGGTCGGCTTCATCCAGGAATGGCGCATCCCGATCAACGAGGAGGAGATGCAGGTGGTCGCCGAAGGCCTGGTCAAGGAGCTGACCGGCTTCGGCCCGCTCGACGACCTGCTGCACGACCCGACGATCGAAGACATCCTGATCAACGGATTCAAGGATGTGCACGTCTCGCAGGGAGGGCAGCTCAAGCGCGCCACCCAGCGATTCACCGACGACACCCACCTGCTGCGCATCCTGCGCCGCATCCTCGCGCCGCTGGGCCGCCGCCTGGACGACTCCAACCCGATGGTCGATGCGCGCCTGCCCAACGGCGGCCGCCTCAACGCGATCATATCGCCGCTGGCGGTGGATGGGCCGATGGTCTCCATCCGCAAGTTCCGCAAGGACCCGTTCACCCCCGACGAGCTGCTGGCCAAGGGCACCTTCGATGCGCCGATGCAGGCGCTGCTGAAGGCGATGGTGCTGGGCCGCTGCAACATCCTGGTGTCCGGCGGCACCAGTTCCGGCAAGACCTCGCTGCTGAACGCACTGGCCAGCTACGTGCCGCCGAACGAACGCGTGATCACCGTTGAGGACACCGCCGAGCTGTCACTCAACCATCCGCACGTTGTCCGCCTGGAAAGCCGCATCGGCGGCGCTGAAGGCCATGGTGCGGTGAGCATCCGCGACCTGGTCCGCAACAGCCTGCGCATGCGCCCCGACCGCATCGTGGTCGGCGAGGTGCGTGGCGCCGAAGTACTGGAGATGCTGCAGGCCATGAACACCGGCCATGACGGATCGATGGCGACCATCCACGCCAACTCGCCCCGTGACTGCCTGTACCGCATCGAGATGCTGGCCGGTTTCGCCGGGTTCCAGGGCAGCGAAGACAGCCTGCGCCGGCAGATCGCCAGCGCCATCGACTTCATCGTGCAGATCTCGCGGCTGGGCAGCGGCCGGCGCGTGCTGGTCTCGATCACGGAAATCACCGGTGTCAGCGACAACCTGATCACGACCCAGGAAATGTTCCGTCACGAACTGCAGATCGACGGAAACGGCAAGGAAACCGATCGCTGGATCGGACTGGGCTTCCATCCGCATTCGCACAAGCTGGAACCGTTCCGCCAGCAGTTGCGCGAATCGTTGTACGGAGACTTCTGAACATGGGCACGGGCCTGCTGCTGGGTGTACTGAGCATCATCTCGGTGCTGCTGGCGCTTGCGGTGTGGCTGTGGGGCACCGCCAGCAGCCGCGAACAGCGCCAGGCCTCGCTGCAGCACGCAGAGCAGCAGCTGGCTCGCGGAGGTGCCAGCGGCGGCGCCCCGGCCGGGGCATCCGTGGCCGCCGCCAACGATCCGGCGCGTCCGGCAAGTGCCGGGCGCCGGGTGCTGCCGCTGGACGGCCTGCTGCAACGTGCCGGCCTGCAGACGGGCTGGAAGCTGCCCATCATGATGCTGGTGCCGGGACTGGTGCTTTCGGTCGTGGCCATGCTCAGGCTCGGCACGGCGTGGATGTTCCCCCTGACCCTGCTGCTGTACCTGCTGGCCTGCTGGCTGTGGGTCATGCGCCGCACCACGAAACTGCGTGCACAGCTGCTGCACCAGCTGCCCGACTTCCTCGACAACCTGGTGCGGCTGACCGCGCTGGGCAACAGCCTGCAGGCAGCCTTCCAGGTGGCGTCGATGCAGACCAGCGCGCCGCTGCGCGGACTGCTGGACACCACCGTGCGCTACGCACGCAGCGGCATGGACCTGGACCGTGCCCTGAGCCTGGCGGCACAACCCTACCGGATGGACGTGCTCAAGGTGCTGTCCGTGGTGATCGGTGTCAGCGTCCGCATCGGCGGACGCTCCGATCAGATCCTGCAGCGCATGGGCGATTTCATGCGCGACCTGGAGCAGGCCCAGCAGGAGCTGGCCGCGACCACGTCGGAAACGCGCATGTCGGCCTGGGTGCTGGGCCTGCTGCCACCGGCCAGCGCGGTGTTGATGGCCATATCGAGCCCTGAATTCTTCCAGCCGGTGCTGCACGATCCGCTGGGCCACAAGATCCTGTTGATCGCGCTGGGGCTGGAGCTGTTTGGCGCTTTCCTGCTCTACCGCCTGGCCAAGTCGCTATGACCCCCCGGATCCGCCATGGAGGTGCCCGATGAGTGCCAGCACCTGGTTTGCGCTGTCCCTGCTGGTGCTGGCCGCCGGTGTTGCCCTGCTGGGCATTGCCGGGTGGGTACGCAGCCATCGCGAACAGCGCACCTCGGCCACCTTGAAAACCGCACTGCAACCCCGGGACGAGGCACGCGACACGGAGGCCGCGCGCCGTGATTCGCTGGGTTGGCTGGAACGCTTCGGGCGCGCGCTCAGCGGCGGCCGCCTGGAATCTGCATTGCTGGCCAATGAAGACCGGCTGCTGCTGGACCTGGCGGGCTGGAACACACGCCGTGGCACCGCCATCTATCTTGGCCTGCGCCTGCTTCTGGGTGTGCTGGTGCTGGCGCTGGCCCTGGCGTTCAGCAGCGCCCAGGGGCTGGCCAGGATGATGGTCGTGATCGGTGCGCTCGCAGCTGGCCTGCTGCTGCCGAAGTTCATCCTCTCTTCGTGGGTGAAGCGGCGCCGGCGCGCAGTCGACAACGAGCTGCCCCTGCTGATCGACCTGCTGCGCCTGCTGCAGGGCGTGGGGTTCAGCATGGACCAGAGCCTGCAGACGCTGGGCGACAAGCTGCGCGACGCGTTGCCGGTGCTCGGCGGCGAACTGCAGGAGGCCAACGTCGCGTACACCCATGGTCGTACCCGCGCGCAGTCCCTGCGCCGCCTGAGCGAGGTCTACGCCGATGATGACCTGACCAGCCTGATGCAGTTGATCCTGCAGGTGCACGCACATGGCGGCGCGGTGCAGGAACCGCTGCGGCAGTTCAGCATCCGGTTGCGGGAACAGCGCCGCAACACCCTGAAGGAAAAGGTCGGCAAGCTCTCGGTGAAGATGACCGTGGTGATGATGCTGACCCTGCTGCCAGCGCTGATGCTGGTACTTGCCGGACCGGCGCTGGTCGCGCTGGCCACCACCATGTCAAAGATGGGATCGCCCTGATGCCTGCCCTGCGCACCTCCTGCCTGTTGCTTGCCCTCGCCGCCGTCGCCAGTGGTTGTGCGTCGACCACGCCGAAGTACCTGCGCGCCCCCAGCCTGGCCGCGCCCGAACCGGCACCGCAGGACAGCCGCAATGCCTACCTGGAATTGATCGGGCGCATGCAGCAGCAGGGTGCCTGGTATGCCTCGCTGGCCCACGTCGATGCCTTCCGCCAGCGCTATGGCGATCCGCCAGCGCTGCGCCTGCTGCAGGCCGACGCCCTGCGCGAGACCGGCCAGGCCGACGCGGCCATCACCCTGTACCGCGAGCTCTCCAATGGCCCGCAGGCCGCTGCAGCCGCGCACGGCCTGGGCCTGATCGCTGCGCGCCGTGACGACGATGGCGGCAGCGAGGAGGCACTGGCCCGGGCCACGCAGCTGCAGCCCCTGAACACCGACTACCTGGGCGATCTTGGCTATGCACGTCTGCGTGCAGGCCAGTTCGAACAGGCGCGTGAACCGTTGGCCAAGGCGCTGGAGCTCTCTCCAGGCAACCCAAAGGCCACTGCCAACCTTGCCCTGTGGGCCGTGCTGCGCGGCGACGCCGCCACCGCAGAGCGCCTCGCCGAGCAGGCCAACCTCAACGAGGACACCCGCCGCAGCATCCAGCAGCAGGCCGCGCAGATCCGTGCTCGCCTGCAGCAGCGCCAGGCCGCCGCGGCGCAGGTTGCCCCTGCGTCCCCGTCCGCCCGCGCCAACCCCGGTGCCACCACCCGCGTGCAGCAAAGCACCACGCGCCTGGCCGCCGAACCACGTCGCGACATCCGTGATGCACGCGACCCACAGCGCCTGCCGCCCTCGATGCTGGAACGTTTCAGCACCTCCGATCAGCCGAACGGGAACACTCCATGAGCGCGATGCCCCTGACCCGACGCCTGTTGCCTGCACTGGCCTGCCTGCTGATGGCCGGCGGCGCGCAGGCGCAGCAGCAACCCCTGACCGGGCAGATGCTCGGCGGCAGCGCACCGGTCGCAGCGGCCCCGCAGCCGCTGCAGTCCGAGGCATTGGCCACGGTGGACCTTGCAGCCCCTGCCCCGTCGGCATCACCGGCCACCGCCCCGGCGATCAATGCCACCGACCACGTCGCACCCGCGCCCCGCCCTGCACGCACGCAGATCGGCGATACCGCGCGCGACCTGTTCCGCCTGCAGGCATCGGGACAGCAGGCAGGGCAACGCCTGCCGATCCTCGGCGACCAGGCCACGTTGAGCTACGCCCGCTACTTGAAGAGCTTCGAACACGAGATCCCGAACTTCTTCGAAACCGATGTCGCCAAGTCCAAGGGAACATCCTCATCCGGACGCTGAGGTAGGCCATGAAACGCCCACGCCAGTTCAGTTTCAGCCGCCCACGGGGCGGAATGTCGGTCACCATGATGCTGGTCATGCTGGCGCTGCTGGCCATGCTGGGCCTGATCGAGATCGGCTACCTGTTCTGGGCCAAGCGTGACGCACAGAAAGTCGCAGACCTCGCTGCACTGGCCGGTGCACAACGGCTGGAGCTGTGCACGTCTGACAACAGCGACAACAGTGCAGCACGGCAGAGCGCGGTCACCCAGAACAAGTTCGCAGGCACCCTGCAGATCCGCTGCGGCAACTGGAGCGCCGCACGCAGCACGTCGAACCGCTTCGTCACCACCGTCGATGCCAGCAACCCACGCAATGCCGTGCAGGTGGTCGCGCAGCGCAGCGTGCTGCCGTTCTTCGGCCAGAACACCCGCCTGCCCACCGTCAGCGTGGAGGCGGTGGCCCGACGTTCCGAACCGACCGCGGTGTTCGCGGTCGGTTCGCAGCTGCTGCGCACCAATGGCGACTCGGTACTGCTGTCGACCCTGCGCCTGGTCGGCCTGGATGTCACCAATGCCACCGTGCTTTCCTATGACGGCCTGGCCCAGGCCAATATCACCCCGTCGGGCCTGCTGAAGGCGTTGAACATCCCGGTCAGCGCCAACCTCAGCGTGGCCGACTTCAACCGGCTGCTGTCGGTCAACAAGATCTCGCTGGCACAGCTGGTCGATGCCACCGCCACCGTGGTCGGCCGCGATACCACCGTGGGCGTACAGCTGCGCGCGCTGTCCGACCTGGTCGCCACCCAGCTGGACATCAACAAGCTCAACATCGTGCTGGGCAGCCAGTCCGGCGGCGGTGGCCTGTTCGCCGAAGTCGTCTCGCCGGATGGCACCGTCGGCAGCGCGCTGGAAACGAAGGTCAACGTACTCAACCTGATCAGCACCGCCATCTCCATCGCCAATGACGGCAACGGCGTGGCGGTCAAGGGATTGGACCTGCTGGGCATCAACATCCAGGCCGGCGTGGTCGAGCCGCCCTCGATCGCCATCGGTGGTGTTGGTACCCGCGCGTACAACGCGCAGGTGCGGCTGATGGTGGACGTGGACAGCAACAACCTGTTCGCGGTGGGCCCGCTGCTGAACCTGCTCGGCACGCGACTGCACCTGCCACTGCATGTCGATGTCGCCAATGCGATGGGCACGCTGACCGGCATCCAATGCGGCGCCAGCCCACAGAAGGCCACCATCCAGGTCGATTCGTCGGTGCTGCGCGCCTGTGTCGGCAATGTCGACCCGGCGCAGCGCTTCTCCAAGAGCAATGTCTGCGACGCCACCCTGAAGAACGAGCAGCTGCTGAAACTGCTGGGGCAACCCTTGATCAATGACAAGATCACCCTGCCCGCCCTGACCAGCTCGCAGAGCCTGACCCTGGCTGCGGGCGAAACCGCCTCGACCCGGATCAATCCACTGGCGGTGGGCAACGCAGTATCGGACCTGGTCAATGAACTGCTGCGCGTGCTGTCGGGCATGCTCAGCTCACCCAAGCAGGGCATGAGCGCCAACGACACCGCCAAGGCACTGGCCGACCGCTACCTGCAGGCCACCTTCCCGCCGAACACCCGCTATGAGGTGGACAAGTTGATTCCACTGCTGCGCGATGGCGACGCGAGCCGGCAACTGGCCCCGCTCAACAGCTGGACCGTACCCGGAGGCCTGCCCTACGCCTGCGGCCTGCTGAACCTGGCCACCTGCCACAAGGACGGTCCGGTCTGGGATGCGTTCAAGGTGACCGTCACCGGCCAGGGACTGGGCGTGCTCGATGGGCTGCTCGGATCGCTGGTCGGCGGCCTGCTGATCAACCGCTGCGACAGCCTGCTCGGCAACCTGATCGACTACAACGGCTGCGTACGCAACAACCTCGCCTCGTACATCCAGACCGCACCGGCCGGCTTCCTCGATGGTACCGGTGGAACCGGCGTCAGCAATCCGGATGGCAGCGTGAGCTGCAGCGGCCTGCTGTGCACGCTGCTCAAGCCGATCCTGGCCGCCCTGCGGCCGGTGCTCAACAGCGTCGGCACCCTGCTGACCAACCTGCTGGCCAGCGTGCTGGGCCTGGAACTCGGCCGCACCGACGTCAACGTGCAGTCGATCCAGTGCAGCGCGGCGCAGCTGGTCTACTGACCCGTGACGGGCGCCCTTGGCGGCGCCCGCGCCCATGCTAGACTCCCGGCGGGGAACCACCTTCATCTCAACCCACACTCATCCGTGGATGGTCTAGACATGCGAGAAACTTCAGGGGGCGCGGTCTTCGCCCGGCACGCGCGCGGCGCGGCACTGCTGGCCGTAGCCATGATGCTGGTGGCACCGGCGGCGATGGCTGCCCGTGGCGACCGTGAGGCAGCCGCAGAGCCGGCCGCACGCAGCGCGCCGGTGGTGCGCAACACCGTTGACGAACTCAAGCAGCTGATGGATTCGCGGCAGCTGACCGAGCTGCGCACGACCTACAACGGCAACTACGGCGCCAGCCTGCTGTTCAACGCCAACACCCTGACCTACTACGTCGCCCTGTTCCAGGAGAAGAATTTCTGGCGGGTGATCAAGACCGATGCCGTCGACAACGCCGAGCGGGTCTACCGTACCTTTGCCCAGCAGTCCGAACAGCTGGCCCAGGTCTACATCGATACCACCCGCCTGGAAGCCGGCAAGCGCTACACCGAGCGCCTGGTGGCGTACAACGAGGAACGCCTGCGCACCCTGCAGCAGGAAATGGAACAGCAGCAGGCGCAGTCGGCCCAGGTCAGCGCCGCCCTGCAGCAGGCGCAGCAGCAGGCGGTCAGCCTCAGCACCGACGTGCAGAGCACCAACAGCCAGCTGGACGCCCTGCAGCGCCGCATCCAGATCCTGCAGGCCGAACAGGGCAACCCGGAACTGAGCCTGCCCAAGCCGGACAGCGTGCCTTCGCCGGCACCGGCTCCCGCCAGCGACGGTCGCTGAGGCCCGGCCATCTGCATCCACGCACAACGGCGCCACAGGGCGCCGTTGTCGCTTTCGGCCTTTCGTGAGCCACGCTCAGCGGCAGGCGTCGTACACCGCGTCGTCCAGCTGACGGCGTTGCACGAAGTCCAGGCGCTTGCTCCTGGCCAGCACCTCCCCGCGGTGCTGTCGTGCGCGCTCACAGGCCCTGGGGTCCGTACTGATGGGTATCAGCGCGGCCTGCGCCCGCCGCGAGCGCACGATGCGCGGTGGCGCCAGCACCGCGCTGCCCGCCCTGGCCGGGCTTGGCGCTGGTCCGCGCGACAGCGATTGCTCCTCCGGCACCTCCCAGCGCCATTCCGCATGTCCTTGGCAGGGTGTCTGCTGATAGACCGGATGCGGACCGTCCACGCATTTGTAGACGTTGGTCTGCGCGTGAACCGCTGCGGCGAGCAGCAGGCACAACAGTGGGCTGCATCGCACTCTCGACATCGCATGCTCCTGGACAGGACGGCCATCATCGTCAGCGCCGAAGCCGCCGGCTTCCAGAGCGATACGCGTCACACCCCGGTCAATCCAGCACAGCCGTGCAAGCCACCCACCGGGCCACGCGCTGTACTGCTGGCGGTTCCGGCATATCCGCCGGCGCCGTCCCTCCCTTCCGCCAAGGAAACCGCAATGAGCAACTTCGTCACCGTCGCCGACGGCGCGCGCATCTTCTACAAGGACTGGGGCACCGGCCAGCCGATCGTGTTCGCCCACGGCTGGCCGCTGTCCTCCGATGCCTGGGACCCGCAGATGCTGTTCATGGGCCAGAACGGCTACCGCGTGATCGCCCACGATCGCCGCAGCCACGGCCGTTCCAGCCAGACCTGGGACGGCAACAACATGGACACCTACGCCGACGATCTGGCGGCGGTGATCGAGGCGCTGGACCTGAAGCACGCGATCCTGGTCGGCCACTCCACCGGTGGTGGCGAAGTGGCGCACTACATCGGCCGCCATGGCAGCAAGCGCGTGGCCAAGGTGGTACTGGTCGGCGCCGTGCCGCCGTTGATGCTGAAGACCGCCGGCAACCCGGCCGGCACTCCGCTGGAGGTGTTCGACGGCATCCGCAAGGGTACCGGTGGCGACCGCTCGCAGTTCTTCAAGGATCTGACCACGCCGTTCTTCGGCGCCAACCGCGATGGCAACAGCGTCACCCAGGGCATGCGGGATTCGTTCTGGCTGCAGGGCATGCTCGGCGGCGTCAAGGGCCAGTACGACTGCATCCACGAGTTCTCGGAAGTCGACTACACCGAAGACCTCAGGAAGATCGACGTGCCGGCACTGGTGGTGCATGGCGATGACGACCAGATCGTGCCGTTCGATGCCTCGGCCAGGTTGTCTTCGCAGATCATCAAGGACGCGGAGCTGAAGGTGTACGCCGGTGCCCCGCACGGCCTGACCGTCACCCACGCCGACCAGTTCAACGCCGACCTGCTCGCGTTCGCACGCAAGTGACGTACCGCGGCGGCGCCCCACAGCGCCGCCGCCCCTTCGGTAGTGCCGGCCGCTGGCCGGCAACACGATCAATTCATCGCGATCTGTGCAGCCGGCCAGCGGCCGGCTCTACCAGGGGCCGCTCAGATATCCCTGTGGTGGTGCGGTACCCCGGTCTTCGGCAGCGGGTCATGCCCACCCACGAAGTGGCGCACCACCGGCGCACGCTCGCCGCGATGCAGCCCACGCAGTACTTCCTGGATCGCCTTGTCGTCGGCAGTGATGCGTTCGTGCTGGCGCAGGTGCTCCAGCCACGACGGGGTCACGAAATACTCGAGGTGGATGCCCGGACTGGCCACATCCTCGACCACGCCCCAGACCACCGCGCCATCGCGGCGGCGGATCGTTCCCAGCGCGCGCATCTGTGCCTGGAACGCGGCACGATCTGCATCGTCGATGCGGTACTCGATGGTGACCAGCACCGGACCTCGGTCGTTTGACACCGGCACCGACAGTTCCGGTGCCGGCCAGTGCCCGGCCGGGCGCAGATTAAGGTCTTCGGTACCGGCGATGCGCACGCGCCACACCAGCAGCCCCCCGATCACCGCGCCTGCGGCAGCCACCAGCAGTGCCAGCTCCGGCGAGGTACGCTGCGCCAGCGCGCCCCAGCTCAGGCCACCGGCCGCCATGCCGGCCGAGAACACCATGATGTACAGCGCCAGCGCACGCGCACGCACCCATGCAGGAACTGCCGTCTGCGCGGCAATCTGCAGCGACGACAGCACGGTGATCCAGGCAAAACCGTTGATCAGCATCACCCATGGCAGCACGTACCAGCTGCGGGTCAGCGCCAGCCCGACCAGGCTGAGCGCCAGCGACAACGTGGCCAGCAGCACCAGCAGGTCGCGATCCATCTGCGCGCGCAGCTTCGGCAGCAGCAACGCGCCGCCCACTGCACCGATACCGATGCAGCCGAGCAGCATGCCGTACTGCCCCGCACCACCCTGCATCTGGCCGCGTACCACCACCGGCAGCAGCGCGTTCATCGCCGCGGCGAAGAAGAAGAAGCCCACCGACTTGATCAGTACCGCCTGCAGCCGTCCAGCGCGGCTGGCGTAGCGCAGGCCCGCCTTCAAGCCGGCACCGAAGCCTTCCGGTGGCAGGCTGGACTGCTTCGGATCACGCTTCCAGCCCCACACCACGAACAGCATCGCGGCAAAGGTGATGGCATTGAAGCCGAATGCCCACACCGCGCCCAGCTGCGCCACGATCACGCCCCCAATGGCCGGGCCGATCGAACGCGCGATGTTGATGCCGATCGAGTTCAAGGCTACCGCCGAGGCCAGCATCGGCTGTGGCACCAGCTCGGACACGATCGCCGCCTGCGCCGGCATCGCCATTGCCGCACCGCACCCCATGCAGAAGGTCAACAGTACCAGCAGCTGCGGGGTCAGCATGTCCATCGCCGTCAGCGCGGCCATCACTGCCGCCACCAGCAACATCCACCCCTGGGTCGCCAACAGGTACTTCCGGCGATCGACAATGTCGGCCAGCGTTCCGGCCGCCAGTGCCAACAGCACGATCGGCACCGTTGTGGCCGACTGCACCAGCGCCACCATCAGCGGCGAACCGGTGCGTTCGGCCATCACCCAGGCGGCGGCCACGTCATTGACCCAGGTGCCGATGTTGCTGGCCAGGATGGCCAGCCAGATCGAACGGAACATCTGGATCTTCAGCGGGGACCAGGCCCCTGCGGCCTGTGCGGGAGGTTGCGACGTGCTTGCGTTCACCATTGCCATGCTCCAACGATCGAGGCGAACAACGTGTCCTGGCCACCGGCCTGCTTCAGAGCAGGACCGGCGTCGACCCAGGCCAGCTGCAGCTGCCATTGCCAGTGTTCGCTGGCCTGCCAGCGTGTTTCGGATTTGTACTGGGTGCCGATGCGGCGCGCGCCACCGGCACTGCCCGGCAATGCCACCAGCGGTGCCGGCGTGGTGTAGACCGCGTCGGCGCGACGATGCTTCCAGGCCATCTGTACGCCCAGCTCCGTCGTTACCGCGTCGTGCAGGCGCAGCGACAGGGTCGGCTGAACGTCCATCAGGTTGGCCGGCGCCAGCAGGCTCGCTTCGCTGAAGTAGGCCGATTTCGGGAACAACGCGTTGAACGTGCCCAATCGACCATCGTGCAGGTCGCCATCGCCGCTGGCGATGTCGGCCTTCAGCCCCAGGCGCGGTTGCAGCGCCACATCGCTCCAGCGCCAGCCGGTATCGGTCGCCAGCGTCCAGGCGCGGATGTCGAGGTTGCCGGCAGCGGTACGCAGTTCACCGCCCTGCACTACCAGCTCGCTGTTCCAGTCCAGCGAACCGGCCTGGCCGAACCAGCGCGCGCCGAGTGTCTGCCGCCGCTCGTTTCCGGAACCAGCGGCGAAACGCGCGCCGTCGCGACGGTAGTCGAGCAGGTACAGGTCCCATTGCCCGGGCCAGCGGCCGCGCGCTGTGGTGGCATAGGCCCCCCACAGATGCGCCCCGGACTCACCGCGATCATCGAACGCCCCCGGGCGGTTCTCCACCGGTCGCAGGGCCATCAGGTCAAGCGTGCCGAACCGCCCCTTCCAGCCTGCCCGCGCGCCATCGAAGGCCAACCGGATGTTCGGGCCATCGCGAACCGACAACAACCGTGAGCTTCCATAGCCGGCCTCCTGCCGCCCCAGCTGCACGTGGAAACCGCCACGTTGCCAACGCCAGTACGCCTGCTGCACGTCCAGCGCACCGCGGTCGGTCCGGCCTGGGCCGCCCGCCCTGCCATTCTCGCCGTGGACACCCAGCTGCACTTTCGCCTGCCAGTCATCGCGGGCATACGTGGCCGACGCCAATGCACGCAGCAGACCATAGCCATCCTCGCTGCCGCCGATGCCGAACCGTGCCGGGTCGTAATACATCCCGCGCACGCGCAGCGACGCGTCCCACTGCAGCTGGCCGTCGCCCACGTCACTGCAGCGGCCACTGTCACAGGCCAGCGCCAGCGAGGGCGTGGCCAGCAACGCCAGGCTCAGAACGCGAAGCACGAGCATCCCATTGCGCCCCAGAACGCGGTCAGGTCACTGGTCGGCGCCGCGTGCTGCGCGGCATGCCCGTGCGCGCCGTGGGTACTGCAGGCCACGCCGTGATGGTGGCGGTGCGCAGCTGCCAACCCGGTGGCGGCGCCCCCCACATGGTAGCCACCGAACCTGTTGACCGGCGACCAGTTGGGCATCGCCGGCGGCAGCTGCGGCGCCAGGCCCGCGTAGTCGCCGTCGGCATGCACGATGCGGCCACCGACCACGGTCAGCACGCTGGTGATGTCGGCGATCTGCGCGTCGTCGACGCGGAAGAAATCGGCCGAGAGCAGGATGAAGTCGGCCAGCTGGCCGGCTTTCAGGGTGCCCTTCACCGCCTCGTCGCCGGAGAACCAGGCGCTGCCCTGGGTCCACAGGCGCAGCGCCTGCTCGCGTTCAAGCAGGTTTTCCTCGCCATACAGGGCCAGGCCACCGACGGTGCGCCCGGTCACCAGCCAGGACAGCGCCACCCATGGGTTGTAGCTGGCCACGCGGGTGGCATCGGTGCCCGCGCCCACCGGTACGCCCTCGGCCAACATCCGCTTCACCGGCGGCGTGTGCCGCGCGGCCTGCACGCCGTAGCGCTCGACGAAGGCTTCACCCTGGTAGGCCATGCGGTGCTGTACCGCGATGCCGCCACCCAGCGCACGGATGCGCTCGATGTTGCGCGGGGTAATGGTCTCGGCGTGGTCGATGAACCAGTGCAGCCCATCGAACGGCACCTCGCGGTTGACCTGTTCGTAGACATCGAGAATGCGGCTGATGCTCTCGTCGTAGGTGGCGTGGATGCGGAACGGCCAGCGCTTCTCGACCAGCAGTTTCACCACGTCGTGCAGCTCCGGCTCCAGTTCCGGTGGCAGCTCCGGTCGCGGTTCGTTGAACAGCTCGAAATCGGCGGCCGAGAACACCAGCATTTCCCCGGCACCATTGTGGCGCAGCAGGTCATCGCCCTGCCGCGGCTGCAGGATCTCGCTCCAGCCGCGGAAGTCGTCTACTTCCTTGCCCTTGTTCTGGGTGAACAGGTTGTAGGCGATGCGCACCGTCAGCTGATCGTCGCGGTGCAGCTGCTCGATGACCTGGTAGTCCTCGGGATAGTTCTGGAAGCCGCCGCCGGCATCGATCACCGAGGTGATGCCAAGCCGGTTCAGCTCACGCATGAAGTGGCGCGTGGAATTGGCCTGGTACTCGATCGGCAGGCGCGGCCCCTTGGCCAGCGTCGCGTACAGGATCAGCGCGTTCGGCTTGGCCAGCAGCAGCCCGGTCGGGTTGCCCAGCGAGTCACGCACGATCTGACCACCCGGCGGATCGGGAGTGTCCTTGTTGTAACCACAGGCGCGCAGCGCGGCGCGGTTGAGCAGCGCGCGGTCGTACAGGTGCAGCAGGAACACCGGCGTATCCGGTGCGATGTCGTTGAGCTCCTGCAGGGTCGGCAGGCGCTTCTCGTTGAATTGCGCGGCAGTGAAGCCACCGACCACGCGCACCCACTGCGGCGCTGGCGTGCGATCGACCTGCGCCTTCAGCATCGCCATCGCATCGGCCAGCGAGCGCAGGCCATCCCAGCGCAGTTCCAGGTTGTAGTTCAGGCCGCCACGGATCAGATGGGTATGGCTGTCGTTGAGGCCGGGCAGCAGGCGCCGGCCCTGCGCGTCGATCAGGGTCGCTTCGTTGCCCCAGTCGCGCATGATCTCCGCGTCGCTGCCGACGGCGACGATGCGCCCTTCCTGTACGGCCAGCGCCTGCGCGTGCGGCTGCTGACGATCAAGCGTGGTGATGCGGGCATTGCGGATGACCAGCGTGCTCATGCGACGCTCCTTGGAGGTGGAATCGAGTGCGGCACCGGCGCGGCCGGCCAGGCCCAGCGCCACGGCAGCGCCGCTGGCCAGCACCACGTTGCGGCGGCCGTGGTCGAGTGGATCGTGACTCATGCAAGATCTCCCGGAAGGCGTTGGCCGTCCAGCGCCCAGGCACCGGGACCGGCCAGCGCGAGGGCCAGCAGCACCGTGGTCCACATCAACGGGTACTCGCTGCCGCCGCGCATCCAGAACCAGCCCTTGGGCAGGGCCAACAGTACGGTGAAGCCGATGAAGGCCGCTGCCGCCAGCGCGGCGATACGGGTCTGCCAGCCGAGCAGCACGGCCAGGCCGGACGCCACCTGTGTCAACGCCAGCAGCAGCGGCAAGGGCGCTGCCGACGGCAACCCGAAGCCGCGCAGTTCGGTGGCGAACCCGGACAGCCCCGGGCCGCCGAACCAGCCGAACAGCTTGCCCAGCGCGTGGGGCAGCAGGAAACCTCCGGCGGCCACGCGCAGCATCAACAGGGCCAGGTCGAGGCCATGGCCAGCCAGCATGCTCAGTGCCCGCCTTCCTGCGCACCGAACATGCGCTTGGCGTACTGGATGCCGATGCCGTAGCCACCGGCGTGATCGCGTGCGATGCCGGTGGTCAGCTCGTACGTCTCACCGCGTGCCCAGTCGCGCTGCAGCTCCAGCAGGTACTGCACACTGGTCATCGGTACCGCACCGGCCTGCACCATGCGGGTGATCGCGCGCTCGTGTGCTTCCTCGCTGACATCACCACAGGCATCGGTGATCACATGGACCTCGAAGCCCTGCGCCAGTGCCGACAGCGCCGGTCCGACAATGCAGACGCTGGTCCACAGCCCGGCCATCACCAACCGGCGCTTGCCGATGCGGTTGATCTCGTCGATCACCGGCTGATCCTCCCAGGTATTCATCGAGGTGCGGTCGAACACTGGCTGGCCCGGGAAGATCGCCGGCAGCTCCGGGAACATCGGGCCGGAGAACGAGGCTTCCGCCACCGTGGTCAGCAGCACCGGCACGTTGAAGCCCTTGGCACCCTTGCCGATCAGGGACACGTTGTTGCGCAGCGCGGAGATGTCGATGGTGTGGGTGGCAAACGCCATCTGCGACTGGAAGTCGATCAGCACCAGCGCATGGTCGGTCGGTGACAGCAGGGACGGGGCGGGCGTGGCGGTGGCAAGGTTCATGCGTGGACTCCGTTGGAATCAAGGTCTGGGGGAAGCAGAAGGGCGGCATCACCGGCCAGATACTGGCCGGGACTGCAGCCCGTCTCTGCGCGGAAGCTGCGGACGAAATGGCTCTGGTCAAAGAAGCCGAGCTGCTGCGCCAGGCAGGACATCGGCAGATGCTGGGCCGACAACAGCTGGCGCGCACGTTCGATTCGGCGGCGGCGTACATAGCGCAGCGGGCTGGCACCAGTACCGCTGCGGAACAGGCGCACCAGATGGAAGCGACTGACGCAGGCGACGGCCGCCAGTTCGGTGACCCGCAGCGGCTGCGACAGGTGTTCATCGACATAGCGCAATGCACGCTGCAATGCTGCGACCTGCTGCGGTGCCAGCGACGCAGCGGGGGATTCCTGTGGAGTAACGGTGGCCATCGAGGACGCCGCGAGGGGGTGGCCCATGGTGCGGGGCGCCTGCGCGATGCCCTACCCCCGTCGGTCGAGGCCAGCACCTACCCGAATGGGGGAGGCCGGCGGCCGATCACGCGGCGACCGAACAGCCGTGCGTCCAGCGAATAGGCGCCCGGCCCCAGCACCAGCAGGGCCAGAGGCAGCAGCGCCAGTGGCCATGGCCCGGGCAGCGTGGACAGACCCGCGGCCGCCATCACTGCCGCCAGTGGTGTCAGCACACCAAGTGCGAGCATCGCCACGGCCAGCAGGCACAAGGCCGACAACCAGCCCCCTGGCATGTCGGGCGCGCAAAGTGCGGCCGCAACGCACAGCCGCAGCCACAGCAGGCCGACGCCCGGGCCACGGTCGGGAAACATCACGAACAGGCGCTGCATGGCCGGGCTCCACGGGGCATGCCGGCGTGATACCGGAAGGGGCCGCGTGCCGCCTACCCCGTTCGGGTCACCCTGGCCTGCCCCGCACCTGCCAGAATGCGCACCATGCGTGGCCGCCCCTTCCCGTTCCTGCGTCGCCTGCCGGCGCTGCTGACGTGCCTGCTGTTGATGACCGCCCTGCCCGCGCTCGCCGTGCAGCGTCCGGCGCTGAGCAGCGGGCTGCCCGGCTACGAGCACACCGCATGGCGGGTCGGCCAGGGTGCACCTGGCGATATATGGGACATTGCGCAGGACCGTGATGGACTGCTGTGGCTGGCGACCGGTTCTGGCCTGTACCGCTTCGACGGCCGCCGTTTTGAACGCCAGGCGCCACCACCGGGCAGCAGCTTCCCTTCCACCAACATGGTCACCCTGGCAGTCGGGCGCGATGACGCAATGTGGATCGGCTACTTCCAGGCCGGCATCAGCCAACTCGCACGCGGCCAACTGCACAACTACGGTCGGCAACAGGGCGTACCGGTCGGCGTGGTGCCGCACTTCAGCCAGGACCGCGAGGGCCGCCTCTGGGCAGCGATCAATGGTGGGCTGCGCTGGTTCGATGGCCGGCGCTGGCAACCCCCGCCGGCCTCCGCCGGGCTGCCGGAACACCGCGTGCAATGGGTGTTGCATGACAGCCGTGGCACGTTCTGGGTACTGGCCGATCTGAAGATATGGATGCGCGGACCGCACCAGGCGGCCTTCATTGATACCGGCATCGCCGTCTCGCAGATGGCAACACTGGTGGAGAACCCGCAGGGTGAAGTGTGGCTGGCCGACCGCGTCCGTGGCGCCTCGCCACTGGCAAACGCACATGGGCTGCTCGCCGGGCCCGAACGTGAGGCGCGGCGCCTGCCCGACCTGGTCGCTGCACGCATGCAGTTCACCACCGACGGCGCGCTGTGGGCGACGATGAGCCCGCATGGAGGCGTCGCCCGGGTCACCTTCGACGGCACCCGCGCCGTGCGCATGGAGCGCTTCGATTCACCGCACGGCCTGACTGCCACCTCGGCGGTGCCGATCATCGCCGACCGCGAAGGCAACCTCTGGGTAGGAACCAATCTTGGCCTCAACCGCTTCCGCGCGCGCAGCGTGCACACCCTGGCGGTCGGCCCCAGTGATCCCTACCGCTCGCTGGTGCGCACCACTGACGGACGGGTGTACGGCTACGGTGAAGACCTCAAGCCCTACGACCTGCGGCGCTCCCTGCTGGAAGGCAGCGCCGCACAGCTGCAGGCTGCGGCGCGGCAGGCACCTGCGCCGATCTGGCAGTTCGATTGGGTCAATCTGGCGCGCACTGTCGAAGGCCGTACCACGCTGATTCCGCTGCCCGCGCCGTTCACCGGGCAGCCGCTGCACGCCCTGCTGTTTCCCGACGAGACGCAGGCCTGGGTATGCACGGGCGAACGCGGTGTGCTGCATTACCGGGACGAGCAATGGCAGCGGGCGAGTCGCCTGCCCGAGCAGGCCTGCTCCTCCCTGGCGCTGGACGCCCATGGCCAGCTGCTGCTCGGCTACGCCGATGGTCGCGTGCGCCGGATGGGCACGACGACCATCGATGCTTTCGGCGCAGCGCAGGGCCTTTCGGTAGGGCCGGTGACCGCCCTGCTGCAGCATCAGGACCTGCTGCTGGTAGCCGGCGAAGCCGGACTCGCCGCACGCATCGGCGAGGGGCCCTTCGTTGCAGTGCGCACCGACATGGCCGGCGTCCTCGAAGGCATCACCGGCATGGTCGCCGATGCGGGCGGGCATCTGTGGCTCAATGGCAGCCGTGGCCTGGTGCGTCTTGAGAGCAGCCTGCTGCGGCGGGCACTGCAGGCAGGGCAGCAGGTGACGCCCCGCCTGTTCGATGCGGTGGACGGCATGCCCGGCATCGCCCTGCAGAGCGGGCCGATCGCCACCGCCACGCTGGCCGACGACGGTCTTCTGTGGCTGGCAACCAACCAGGGCCTGGCCTGGCTGGACACCACGCGTTCGCACGTCAACACGCTGGCACCCAGCGTTCGCATCGGCGACGTGCTGTACGGCAGCGAACAGCAACCACTGCGGGACGGCCTGCGCCTGCCGGCCGGCACCAGCCAGCTGCAGATCGACTACGTGGCCCTTTCACTGGCCCGCCCGGAGCGCAACCGCTATCGCTACCGCTTGTCCGGCGTCGATGACGGCTGGCAGGACGCAGGCAGCAGCACCCGCGCCTATTACACCAATCTGGCGCCGGGAAGCTATCGCTTCGACGTGGAAGCCGCCAATGAGGACGGCATCTGGAGCACGGTCCCGGCCAGCCGCAGCTTCCGCATCGCACCTACCTTCATCCAGACCGCGTGGTTCAAGCTGCTGTGCGTGGCCGCCGTGCTGGCGCTGCTCGTGCTGGCCGTGCGCATCCGCAGTGGCCAGCTCGCCGCGCTGTTCCGCGCCCGCCTGCAGGAGCGCAATGGCGAACGTGAACGCATTGCACGCGACCTGCACGACACCCTGCTGCAGGGCAGCCAGGGCCTGATCCTGCGCCTGCATGCAATCAGCCAGTCCGCGCAGACGCCAGAAGCAGTGCGCGGCCAGCTGGAGTCGGCGATGCAGCTGGCCGAGCGCAATCTGGCCGAGGGCCGCGAACGCGTCAACGCATTGCGCGACGGCCCGTTCGCCGGTCGCGACCTGGCTTCGGCATTGGCCGATGTGCATGCCGAGTACGCGGGGCATGGCACCAACCCACTGCGCCTTACCGTTGAAGGCACGACGCCACCACTGCAGGCCGATGCCGCGGAGGAAGTGTTCCTGATTGGTCGCGAGGCTATCCGCAACGCATTGCGCCACGCCAACGCCAGTGCCATTGAAGTGGAACTGTCCTATGGCACGCGCTGCTTCCTGCTGCACGTACGGGACGACGGTGTCGGCATCGCCGACGAAGACGCTGGACACGGCCATTGGGGGCTGCAGGGGATGCGTGAGCGTGCGCAGCGGCTCGGGGCCGAGCTGCAGCTGTGGACCCGCCCCGGACTGGGTACCGAAGTAGCGCTGGCGGTTCCCGCACGGCGCCTGTATCACCGCCGCGCGCCACGGTGGCGCTGGCCCTGGAGCAGACCCGAGCATGACTGAATTCCCTTCCCCGATCGGCGTACTGGTGGTCGATGACCATCCCCTGCTGCGCGACGGACTGGCGGCACTGCTGGGCGCGCAAGCCGATCTGCGCCTGCTGGGCGAGGCCGCCGATGGCGAGGAAGCCATCGCGCGTTACCAGCAGTTGCAGCCGGACGTGGTGCTGATGGACCTGCAGATGCCGCGCCTGGATGGCGTGGAGGCGATCGTGCGGATCCGTGCACTCGACCCACGCGCGCGCATCATCGTGCTGACCACCTACCGCGGCGATGTGCGCGCAGTGCGGGCCCTGCAGGCGGGTGCCAGTGCTTACCTGCTGAAGGACATGCTGCGTCACGAACTGGTCGACACCATCCGCATGGTGGCCGGAGGCCGCCGTGCGCCGATTCCACCAGCGGTGGCCGCCAGCATCGCCGCGCATGTGATCGAAGACCGCCTGTCACCGCGCGAGACCGAGGTACTGCGGCACGTGGCAGGCGGACTGTCGAACAAGCGCATCGGCGAGCGCATGCAGATTTCCGAACAGACCGTGAAGGCGCACATGAAGAGCCTGATGGACAAGCTCGGCGTCGGCGACCGCACGCATGCGGTCACCCAGGCGCTGCGGCGCGGCATCATCAGCCTGGATGATGGAGGGCTGGATTGATACATGGCCCGCTGTGGTTACCACGGGGTCGGATCCGTTCCTGGATCTGACCCCGCTGTAGGTCCACGCCATGCGTGGATGAGCCGTCACAATGCCTCGGCCAGGAACGCCAGCACCGCCGGCCCCACCTCGCGATCAGCGCGTGCGTGTCCTTCAGGTGTTCCACCCACCTGCAGATACGGGCCGACATCGTGGCGATGGGTGGTCGGCTGCAGGATGGGCGTGATCAGGTGTCCCGCATCGCCGTAGTACAGGAAGCGATCACGTTCACCCCGCCCGGACAGTGCAAGCCTGCGCTGGGCCACCGCCAGCATCACGCCGGAATCGCCAAGACGGTCATCGCCTCCCCCTACCCACAAGGTGCGCGCAGCGATCCTTTCGATCGGCAGCATGGCGTGCTCCAACGCTCGCTGCCAATGCGGCCCGGGTCGCCCCCAGTCCACATCTTCCCGGTACGGCAGCCAGGGCAACGGCATGCCCTTCCAGCTCAATGGCGAGCGGTCCACGGCGCGGAAGTCCGCAGGCGCGACATCACGGGCAATGCCGCGGAACGGTGCCGGGGTGCCAACCCATGACACTGCAGCACGCAGTTGTGGCATATGCACGGCGGTCGCCATGGTCACGATGCCGCCCCATGAACCGCCCATCAGCCCGACCCGCTGAGGGTCCACCCGCGGCTGCTGCTGCAGCCAGAGCACTGCATCACGCACGGTCTCCAACGGCACCTCGATCAGATCCTTCGGCACACCCGGCCCCCGGTACCAGGCCACCGACAGCGCAACGTAGCCATGGCTGGCCAACCATGCGGCGTAGGCATCACCTCCGTCGAATCCCCCTTCGGCCCCTCCCAGCGCCACCAGCGCAGGACCGCGCGTTCCTGGTGCGCTTTCCGGCGGCAGATACAGGTGCGCCTCGCGACCGCCCACCTCCACCCGTCGCACCTGCACGCCGGGCAGCATCAGGTGGCGTTGCAGGGTACGCCGTGCCACCACGTTGCCGGCGCGTTCCACTTCCAGTTCGAACGACTGCGGTCGGAAGCCCAGGCCATCGACACTGCGCTGCCACTGCAAGGGCAGCGCGGTGGCCTGCCCGTCCTGTGGCTGCATCGACCAGATCAGGCCACCGGCGTCGATGCCGCGATAGCTGCCCTGTTCCGATCCGCTGCGTGCGATGTCGACGATGCCCTTCGGATCGGCACGCAGCAGGGCCTGCGACTGCCAGCGCTGGCCACGGCTGTCCTGAAGGGACAACCGCAACTGCACCGGCTCGGCGGCCGCCAGGCCTTCGACCGTGATCGAAGGAACGCGGTCGGCGCGCCCCTGGTGATCCTGGACTTCAACGCGCACCTCGGCCATCGCCGGCAGCGCCAATACTCCCAGCAACCAGCCCCAACAATTCCGCATGCCCTGCCCCCGCCTGGAAAACCACAGGGTGCCCCGGCACTGTCCCACGCGGCGCACGCCATGCTGCCGATGGCATGAACCGTACCAGCGCTGGCACCGGCCGTGACTCAGGCCCGTGCCGCCAGCGCCGCCTCCAATGTGGATCGATAGCTTCGGCTGACCGGCACGCACGCGCCGCCGGCCAGTTCAAGCAACGCATCACCGTTGTGACGTTCGATCAGTGACTGCACGCGCAGCGGATTGACCATCACCGAGCGATGCACACGCAGCAGTCCGCCATCGGCCAACCGATCGGCCAGCTGTGCCAGCGGTTCGCGCAGGAGATGCAGCTGTGTTCCCACGTGCACGCATGCATAGTGACCGGCCATGTCGATGTAATCGATCTGCGCCAGTGGCAGATACTGCACACCGCCCGCTCCGGGCACCGCCAGCGTCCTTGCGCGTTCCGCTCCGGGCTCGACCAACCCGGCCAGCCGGCGCACCCGCCCGATCGCCTCCTGCAGCCGGGGCAGTGCCACCGGCTTGAGCAGGTAGTCGGCCACACCGAGTTCGAAGGCACGCAACGCATGTTGTGGCAGCGCAGTCACGAAGAGGGTGTGCGCGGCCAACGCCGGTTGCTGCTCCGGCAGCTCCCAGCCGCGTCCGTCCGGCAGCACCAGATCCAGCAGCAGCAGGTCGAAGCGCCGCCCCCGCAGGTGCTGGCGAGCCTCGGCCAGGCTGGCCGCCTCGGCGTCAACCCGCACCTCCGGAATGCCCGCCATCAGCGCACGCAGGCGATCACGTGCCAGCGCCACATCGTCTACCAGAAGCACGCTCAACGGGCGCGTCACGCGGCGCGCTCCGGCAGACGCACGCGGGCGCGATAGAACGCCCCTTCGTGCCCACTCTGCAACCGCCCTCCCACCGCCGCCAGGCGACGCTGCAGGGTCATCAGTCCAGTGCCAAGGCCGTCTCCACGTGAGGGCCGCAAGCAGGGATTGCACACGGTCACATCCAGTCCGCCGCCGTCCACTTCAGCCTGAAGATCAATCCGCAAGGGCCCATCACCGGGTTGCCAGCCGCTGTGTACCACCGCGTTCTCGATCAGCGGTTGCAGCAGCAGGCCCGGCACCTGCCACCCCAGCGCGTCAGCACTGGCCTGCAGGCGCAGATGCAGTGCTTCGTCGTGCAGCAGCGAGTGGAGCGCGACATGATCCTGCGCCACTGCCAGCTCGTCGGCCAGGGCACGCTGCGCCGGGCATTGCAGGGTATCGCGCAACAGTGACGACAACTGCACCAGCGCGCTGTCCGCTACCGCCGGCCGCTGCAACGCCAGTCCACCGATGGCATTGAGTGCGTTGAACAGGAAGTGGTGCTGCAGATGCTGCCGCAGCGCTACCTCGCGCGCCAGCTGAAGGGCCTGCGACTGTGCCTTCAGGCGCTGCAGCCACGACAGCCCGTGGCCGACGCCTGCCACGGCGATGAACGTCGGCAGCGCAAACAATGCCGTAATGCCGATTGCGCGTGCCGCCCGGTGCAGCGAGGGCGGCGGTTGCGGTTGCCACAGTTGCAGCAGCAGGTGCCCCAGGCCCCAGCCCAACGCGGTCAGCAGCGGGGTCAGCAGCAGGCCCAGCAGCAGCCAGGCGATCAGATGCCTGCGTCCGGGAAGCGGCCAGCGTGTGCAGGCCGCCCACAACAACGGCGTCGCCAGCATCCACGGCAGTTCGGCGCCCAGAATGAACAACGCCGCCGGAAGCACACCACCGGGTTGCTGGCTCAGATGCACCGCCGGCACTGCAGTTGCGATCAACAGACCCCACAGGCCCAGCATCACCCAGTGCGGGCGTGGCAGCGACAGCGATGCTTCGGGGGCGGGCAGCAGGCAGGCGGGGGCAACGGACATGCGCGGCGTCGAAAGGGAACCGGACACCATGCTAGGTGTCCGGCATCGTTCCTTCCCGTGCCGGAAGCAAGGGGATCATCCACGCATGGCGTGGATCTACCGACAGCTGGTCAGCACAGATCCACGCCATGCGTGGATTCCGTCCAACCCCGCAATCAGTCAGCTTTCGCCGCCTCTGCATTCCACGCCGCGACCTTGGCCTTGGTGTCGGCCAGCATGCTGTCCAGCGCGGCGCGGTCATACACGTTGCCGCGCAGGATCACGCTATCAATTTTTTCCGTGGCGGCAATGTCCTGCAGCGGGTTGGCGGTCAGCAGCACCAGATCGGCGGCCTTGCCCTGCGTGACACCACCGTAGCGGTCCATCTGGCCGAACCAGGCCGGGCCGGAACGGGTTGCGGCCGACAGCGCCTGCGGCGCGCTCAGCCCTTCCTTCACGAACAACTGCAGTTCCTGGTGCAGCGCGATGCCCGGGAAGTTGAACGAATTGAGGAAGCCCGCATCGGTGCCGGCAATGATCGTCACACCCGCTTCCTGCAGCAGCGGCAGCACGGCCGCCACCTGGTGGTACTGCGCGTGGCGCGCTTCGATCTGTGCCGGCGTGGCCTTCGCCGCACGGTCCACGCGCCACTGATAGGTCGCGCGCAGGCCCGGGCCGATGTACGCCAGATAGGGATCGTTGGCGTGGTCGTCCTGGTCGAGGAAGTCGAGGATGCGGCCGCCGTTGAGGGTCGGCGTCACGAACACGCCGCGCTTGGCGAAGTCGCGGTAGGCGTGCATCGCGGTATCGCGGTCGAAGCTGGCGTCGAGGCGGCGGTTGGCTTCGCCGCGGTCGATGCGGCCGGCACCGAAGTCGGCGGCGATCTGCGCCTCGTCCTTGCTGCCGGCCTTGAACGCGTAGTCCAGGTGCTCGATCGAAGCCAGGCCGGCATCGACTGCCTGTTCCACCGTCAGCGCCATTGGAATATGGCCCGAGGCCTTGAAGCCGGCCTTGCGCGCCGCGCTGGCCGAGTACAGGAACAGCTCCGGCTTCAGCGTGCTGTCGGTGATCTTCACGAAATCGACCTTGTCGTGCTGCAGTCGGGTGATGGCCTTGTCGACGTCGGCCTCACTGCCTACCTCGATCGTACCCTTCCAGACTGGCTTGATGCCTTCGATCTTCGCACCCGAACTGAGCAGGCGCGGGCCGAACAACGTGCCCTTGGCGATTTCGCCGCGCCACTGCAGCACCTGCCCGGGCAGGTCGCCGGAGCAGTCGCGCACGGTGGTGATGCCGTGCGCGATGTACAGCGGCAGCAGCGCCTTGTTCTCCTCGATCAGCGCCGGGCCGCCGCCGAAGTGCACGTGCATGTCCCACAGACCGGGGATCAGGTACTTGCCCTTGGCGTCGATCTGGCGGGCGGCACTCCACTGGCTGCGCAGCTGCGCGTCCGGGCCGACGGCGACGATGTCCTCGCCACGGATCACCACACTCTGCCCGGCCAGGGTGCTGGCGTGCTCGACATCGACCACGGTGGCGTTGCGGATCAGCAGGTCGGCGCGCTCGGCGGCAGAAGCCGACAGCGGTGCCACCGCAAGAAGGATGGCGAGGGACAACGGACGGGAACGGAACATGGACAGCATCCTGGTGGGCACGATCAGCGTGCGGGGTGGAAGGGGCTCTGTATCAGCGCGTCGCGCCGTGCTGGCGCAGCAGCGTTTCAATGCCGGTATAGCCGCGCTGACGGGCGTGGGCCAGCGGTGTAACGCCATCGCCATCGGCCAGCTCCGGGTCGGCACCGGCCTCCAGCAGGAGCTGCACGATCTGTGCATGGCGCGCACCGCCGTCGCCGAGCAGGATCGCTTCCAGCAGCGCGGTCCAGTGCAGGCGATTGACATGATCCACCGCCACGCCGGCCCGCAGCAGCGTGCGCACGGTGGCGACATGGCCGCGCTCGGCGGCGGGAATCAGCGCGGTTCCGCCATAGCGGTTGGTGCTGCGAAGATCGGCACCATGCGCCAGGGTCATCGCCAGGATCTCGTCCAGGCCACGCGCACCGGCGTACAGGTAGGCGCTGTCCTGCAGCACATCCTTGGCGTTGACGTCGGCACCGGCCTCGATCAACTCGCGCGCGGCATCCACGTTGTTGGCATGGGTGGCCAGCAGCAGCGCGGTGCGGCCTTTCCCGTCGCGTGCCTCCAGATCGGCCCCCTGCTCGATCGCCTCGCGTATAGCATCGGCGTCGCCACGGCTGGCGGCATCGCGCAGGCGCGCGCGCCCATCAGCCTTGGGGGTCGCAGTGCAGGCAGGGGTGACCATGGCCAGAAGGCATAGCAGCAGCATGCGCGCCATAGGTGTGGGCCAGCAAAGGGAACGACGGAAGCGCATGGCAGTGTCTCCTCATGTCCGTCGCCACGGAACGCCGCGTGACGGTAGCAACAGCCGGGCATTGCCGGCCCCTGCCCTGCATGGTAGAAGTCGACCCGGGTATCCAGAAGTGAAATGTTCAAATGCAAGACAGTGCCAAATCGAATAGAACCCTGTTCGAGCTGGACCTGCTTCGGGCGCTGGTAATGGTGGCCGACTGCGGCAGCTTCACCACGGCGGCTACGCGCCTGCATTCAACCCAGTCCACGGTCAGCCAGAAGGTGCGACGGCTGGAAGAGCTGGCCGGGCACCGCCTGCTCGAACGCGGCCACCGCGACGTGCACCCCACCGATGCCGGCCATACCCTGCTCGGTTACGCGCGGCGCATGCTCGATCTGAACGAGGAAATGGCCCAGGCGTTGGCCGGGGCCACGGTTGAAACCGCCGTGCGCATCGGCGTGCCGGAGGACTTCGTCAACGCACAGACCACACGCATGCTGGCTGCCTTCAGCCGCCGCCACCCACAGGTGAAGCTGGAGATCAGCAGCGGGCTGAGCCGTGACCTGGCGCACGGCTTCGACCACGGCGAGCTGGACCTGGTGCTGGTCAAGCAGCGGCGCAACAGCCGCCAGGCCGTGCACTGCCGGCGCGAGCCGATGCACTGGATCGACAGCCTGCGCAGCAGCTGCCTGCTGCAGGACCCGCTGCCACTGGTCACGTTCCCGCCGCGTGGGCTGTACCGCGACGAGATGATCCACGCCGTGGAAGCGCTGGGCCTGCGCTGGCGTATCGCCTTCACCAGTTCGTCGCTGAGCGGCATCCAGGGCGCGGTAGCCGACGGCATCGGCATCAGCCTGCTGCCGCGCCGTGCAGTCACCCGCGAGCACCGCATCATCGATGGCGAGCGCGACCTGCCGGTGATCGACAACTACGAGATCGGCCTGCTGCATCGCCCGGACGCCGATGATGCCGTGCGTGCGCTGGCCAGCGAGCTGTGGCGGCAGGTACAACGCGAACCGGATTGACCACCGCACCTGAGGTGGTGCCGGCCGCTGGCCGGCAACCTCGACAGCTGCATTGTCGGGCATGGGGTCAGATCCGTTTTCCGTAGGAAAACGGATCTGACCCCGACGTGCGTGGATCTCGCGCATTGATCATCGATATCTGATCAATCTTGCCGCACGGCAGGCATGATCGCCTCTTACAGTGCCCATTGTCTCCGTGCCGCACGGCACCTTGCCATGTCCGACGAAACCCCGACCCGCTTCGATCCCCTGCCCGCCGCGCTGCAGGTCCATCTTCAGCACCAGCGTTCGCTGATCGCCGCGCGCGTGGTGGCCGGCTTTCCCACGCTGCCCGTGCAATGGCCACTGGCGGCCACCACGCTGCAACGGGTGATCGACGCCGAGCTGATCGATCGTGACGACTGTGGCGGCTGGGAAGCCTTGGGCGTTGCGTTCGGTGACACCCTGGCCCAGCGCGTGCCGGGCCTGGCCTGGATGCAGGTGACCGATGCCTGGGGCATCGATGCAGTGCTGCGCTATGCCGACAGCAGCCTGCAGATCGGCGCCAGCACGCTGCTGCTCAAGCGCATCGAACAGGGCGAGGTCATCGACATCGCACATCTGCTGGCATGGCTGGAAGAATTCGTCGCGACCCGCGCTGACGATTACGCCTGAAAAGCCGTCGAGCATGGCCCGGCGCTACAAGGGGATTGGCGCGGCGTGATGGGTAGATCCACGCCATGCGTGGATGAAGGCGACCGCGCGAGGGCTCCATCCACGCATGGCGTGGAACTACAGCCAGCGACCATCAACCACCACGCGGCGCTCCACCGGCACCCCAGCCACCGCGGCCGGACCGTGGTCGGCGCGCACCGCCACGAACGTGGCCGGCAGGCCTTCGGCAATACCGTAGCGCGGCAGACCGATCACCTGCGCGGCATGGGTGGTGACCATGTCCAGCGCCAGCATCAGGTCGTCATCGGTGTAGAAGCCCGAGCGATAGCCGAGCAGCATCGCCCGCTGCAGCAGGTCGCCATTGCCATATGGCCACCAGCAGTCGCGGATGTTGTCGTTGCCGGCGAACACCCGCACACCAGCATCATGCAGCGCGCGCAGCGGTGGGAATGGATGATCGCCGGGTGCATTGCTCATGATTGCCACGCCGGCCGTGGCCAGCGCTTCGCCCACCTGCAGCGCGCGCGCCAGGGGCACCTCGCCCAACGAATAGGCATGGCTGACCGCAACGCGCCCCTGCAGACCGGCAGCCCGGGTGCGCGCGGCAATGCGCAGCAACTGGGCCAGGCCGGTCTCGCCCGGCTCATGCAGATGGATGTCCAATTGCACGCCATAGCGCTCGGCCAGGCCGAACAGCACTGCCAACTGGCCTTCGGCATCGCCATCGAGGGTGGTCGGGTCGATCCCCCCCAGCACTTCCACGCCCGCCGCAATCGCCTGCTCCAGCACAGCGGCGGTGCCCGCACAGGACATCACGCCTGCCTGCGGGAACGCCACCAGCTGGATGCGCATGATGTCGGCGCAGCGCAGTGCAGCCTCGCGTACCGCTTCAAGGTGGCGCAGGCCGGTGCTGCCATCGATATCGACATGGCAGCGCATCGCCACCGTGCCGAAGCCGCTGCACTGGCGGATCAAGGCCTCGGCGCGATCCACCATCGGTGCTGCGCCGGCCACCGCCGCCTTTTCCACCGCCAGCCGTTCACGCAGGCTGTTCACGGGCTGGTGTGGGTGCCACTGGTCACCGACGAAGCTCTTGTCCAGGTGGATATGGCCATCCACCAGGCCGGGCAGCACCGCGAGACCCTCCAGGTCGATGCAATCCGCCCCATCAGCAGGCCTGGCATCTCCATTGAGGCCGCTGATGCGGCCATCACGGATATGGAAATGCAGTGGCGCACCGTTGCGGTCCACACCGCCATGGACGAACTGGAGGGTCATCGGGAACTCCCGGAAAGCCAAGAATGGCGCCATCGTGCGCCTCGGCACAGCCATCGGCCAACGAAATATCTGGATGGCACACATTCACCAGAACGATGATTACCCCTGCGACAACCGGTCGCAGCCACGCCGTGCACACCCCTGAACGGGTAACATGGGCGCCTGTTTCCGCTGTGATGCCGCATGGGCCCGTCCGACCGCCACGATCGTCTCCGCCGCTGGCAGGCCGCGTCCCTGCTTGCCGCCGCCCCGATCGCCAGCCTGTCCGCCACCGATGCAGCGGCTGCCGCGCCGCTGCAGTCGCCGCCGGGCCAGCAGCGCATCGCCCCGGCAGCGCTGGTCGAGCGCCTGCACCAGCGCGTGCTGTCCGGGCAGAGCGCCACCGCCACGCTGGAACACTGGTGTGCCGAACATGGCCTGGCCGAACAGGCCCGTGTACGCGCGGTGCGCATACACGGCCACGACAAGCCGGCCCCGGCCGACGTACTGCAGGCACTGGGTGCGGCACCCGGCGCCGAGCTGCGCTATCGCCGCGTGCAGCTGGTCTGCGGCAGCCGCGTGCTGTCCGAGGCGGACAACTGGTACCTGCCCGGCCATCTCAGCCCGGCCATGAACCAGGTGCTGGACAACACCGATGAACCCTTCGGCCGCGTGGTCAGCCCGCTTGGCTTCCAGCGCCAGACCCTCGCCGACCAGACCTTCTGGCCGCCACGCGGCGAAGGCGACCACGGCGTGATCCTGGAAGTGCGCGCCCTGTTGCGTGACCGCCAGCGGCAGCCTTTCAGCTACGTGATCGAGTCGTATCTGCTGCAGGCGCTGCCGTAACGCGCAGTGATCCCGCGCATGTCCCGCCGCTACCGACCCGTGATGGCGTTGGCGGCCGGGTCCACCGAGAACACGAAACGCCCACCCTGCTGGTCCCTGCCCCACGTCATCGGTGCCGTGGTGAGGCTGTAGACCGGACTCGCCTTGTCCAGGCCGAACGCCTCGGACCAGGCGCTGAAATCCTCCTCGGTACGGCTGCGGATCTCGCCGACGCACAGGCTGTAGCCGCAGGCAAAGGACACCAGCGTGCCATCCTTGCCGATGAGCCGGGTCGCAGCGTCCTTGTAGAGACCCGTCAGGTCCTGCACCTCCGGCCGGCGGGACGCATCGCGCTCGAACTGGCCGACCACCTGCGCGAACGCCTTGTCCGAACCCAGCAACGCCTCGCTCTTCTCCGCGGACACCCCGCCATCGGCCATCAGCAGGCGCTCGCCCTCGAGGAAGTGATCCTCGACGTTCGCGGGCCCGCGGGCAGCCGTCGCACCCGCCGATGCCGATGCCGATGCCGCGCGCGGTGCCCCAGCATCGGTCGCTGCATTGGAGTGGGACGGCACGGGCGCGGCCTTGGCCGCCTCCGCCGCATCGTCCGCGCTGGCTGCCTGCCTGCCACTGCAGCCGGCCAGGGCCACCACTGCAATCACACTCCACACTCTCACATCCATGCGTTTCATCCTCCCGGTAATGGCGCAGCATGCCACGCGCGCCGCGGCAGCACCGGTGCGGCGCACAAAGAAAAGCCCGGCATTGCCGGGCCTTTCGTTCGCCTGCCGGTTCAACGGAACCGGTAATCCAGCTGCACCCAGTACTGGCGGCCGTACGGGTCGTAGTTGCCGACCGGGTAGAACGGCCAGCCGCCTCCGTTCCTGTCCGCCGGCGGGCGGCTGTCACGCAGGTTGTTGACGATCACGCCCACCGACAGGTTCTCGCCGAACTGGCGGAAGACACTGGCGTTGTAGGTCATGTACGGCGCGATGCGGCCACTGCCATCGGTCTTCGGCAGGGAGCCGAAACGATTGCCGTACAGGGTGGTGGTCCAGTCGCCCTGGTTCCAGGTGATGCTGCCGTTGGCCTTGCTGCGCCACTGGTAGTCATCCAGCGAGTTGCGGATGTCGCGCTCGGGGTCGTCGGAGAACTGCCGGTACGTGTGCTCCAGCACCACCGTATAGGCCAGGCGCGTGGTGAAGCGGCCATAGCGACCGGCATCGAAACGCCAGTTGCCCTTCAGGTCCAGGCCGCGCACCGACTCAGAGGCGGCGTTGATCGGGTTGATCAGCACACGGGTCACCTGGTCCGGCTGCACCGTGGCATTGGACGGGTTGCGGATCACCCGCGACAGCGCGTCCTGGCACAGCGGTGAACCGATATCACGCGCCTCGCCGCCCAGCGTCTTTCCCAACCGGCAATCAGCCTCGTCACGCAGGATACGGCTGGTATCGAGGCTGGTCACCTCGTTGTCGATGCGGATGTCGTAGTAGTCGGCACTGAAATCCAGGCCAGCCAGCGGCGACCAGACCACGCCGAAACCATAGGACTTGGCCGATTCCGGCTGCAGCTGCGGGTTGGCACGGTTGCTGTAGTCGATCGACAGGCCGTTGTAGTCACAGTTGTCGTACGACTGGCCAGCAGTGCGGCAGCGCCAGTAATCGGTCATGCCCGGGTTGTAGCCGCGGGTTTCGGTGGCGAATACGTAGTTCATGTCCGGCGCCCGGAAGCTGGTCGCCGCCGTACCACGGATCAGCAGGCTCTCGATCGGGCGGAACTCGACGCCGAAGCTCCAGGTTGCCTTGCCGATGTGCTCGCCGCCAGCTCGGTACTGGTCATAGCGACCGGCCAGGGTGGTGGTCAGCGACTGCAGCAACGGCAGCTGCAGCTCCACGCCGGCGGCATAGCGGTCGCGCTCGCCCCCGGCACCGATACCGGCGCTGGTGTTCCAGAACTCGCCGGTGCCCAGGCGCGGGTCCGGGCGGTTGCGGTAACCCTGGCTGCCGGCCTCGACCACCGCAGCCAGCGCGGCGTCGCCACCGGGCAGTGCGAACAACCGGCCGTTGACGCTGGCGCTGAAGGTCTGCAGCCACGCCGCGTTGCGGCTCTCCTGGTAGCCGGACAGGCCCTGGTACTCGTCCGGCGTCAGCGGCTGGAACAGGCGCGCCGGGTCCGGCGCATAGACCTCCACGCCATTGCGCACGCCCAGCTTCGGGCCCAGCAGGTATTCATTGATGCCGGCCAGCAGCACCGGGCGGCGGGTGCGGTTCTCGTAGCGTGAGCGGCTGTAGACCGCTTCATAATCCCAGCCACTGTCACCGATCTGGCCGCGCGCGCCGACGTTGAACGACCAGGAATTTTCCAGGAAACGATTGGCATTGCGCGGCAGGCCGCCGATTTCCTCGGGCGCGAAGCGGCGGTACCAGCTTTCCAGGTTGCCGGTGGTCTGGTTGTAGAAGTAGTTGCGGGCCGAGGTCCAGGTGGGCGCACGGGTGTTGTTGGTGATGCGTGCGCTGCCCACGGCCAGATCGGCGAACAGGTCGGTGGTCTCGTTGACGTGGAAGGTCAGCAGGCCGTAGCCGTTGAGGTTGCGCTTCTCGGTCTGCACCGTCCAGTAGCTGGCGGCGGCCTCGTTGCTGCCGCAGTACCAGCCCTGGCGCGGGTTGAAGGCGCGGAACACGCTGCCACCATAGATGTCCGACGCCGCGTCGCAGCCATTCACGCCCGGATCGATGTTGCGGCCGGTGGCAGCGTTGCGGCGATATGCGATCGCGGTCGCCTGCGGCGCCTTGCCGGTCGGATCGTCCTCCAGCGAATCCATGAAGTCGCGCTGGCGCGCATGGATCGCCTTGCGCACGTCGAACTCGAAGCCGAACAGGGCATCCCAGCGCTCGCCGGAACTGCCACCGACCACCTGCGCGCGCTGGTTGTCGCCACCGCCCTGCTGGGTGCCGCCGGCGCGCACGTTCACGTCCACACCTTCAAAGCGGTCCTTGAGGATGATGTTGACCACGCCGGCGATGGCATCCGAGCCGTACACCGCCGACGCGCCGGCAGCCAGCACCTCGATGCGCTCGATCAGGGCACTGGGAATGTTGGCCAGGTTGACCACGTTCACCGACCCTTCGTAGGCCAGCGGGTAGTCGGCCTGGCGGCGTCCGTTGACCAGCACCAGCGTGCGGTTCGGGCCAAGGCCGCGCAGGTTGATGGTGTTGGCCGCCGGAGTGAAGGTGTTGCCGAAGTCCTCGCCCTGCACGTTGCCGGTGTTTTCGGTCAGGGCACTCAGCGCGTCGAACGCATTGCGATAGCCCTGCACGTCGATCTGCTCGCGGCTGATCACCGTCACCGGGGACGGCCCCTCGACGCTGGCGCGCGGAATGCGCGAGCCGGTGACCTTCACTTCCTGCAACGAGGTGGGTGCGCTTTCCTGCGCGAAGGCCGGCAACGAGACCAGCATCAGGGACGACAGCGCGAGCACCAGCGGACGCGGGCGCAGCGCCTTGTGAGAGGCGGACATGGGCTTCCTGGGGGAGTTGGGCGGGTGGTACGGGACCGGAGGCCTGCGCGGCACATAACGATCCCGTAACGAAAGTGTCCTGAATGGGTGGTTTCAACGGAAATGACCAGCCCTGATGGACTTATGCCTGAACCGAATCAGGCCCCGCCCAGCGATCGTCGTGTTTTTGCAATCTTTTGAATGGTCTGGCGGACCCGGCATTGCCATCGTTCCGGGGATGATGACTCCGTACCCCACATCCCTCCTTCCCCCCTTGCGCCCTGTGTCGCGCCGCCACCTGCTGCAGCTGCAGGTGGCACCGGTCACCCTGCGCCCGTTCCAGCGGGCCGACCTGCCGGCCTGGCGCCTGTTCGACGACCGACGCCGGCGCGGTCGGCATCTTCACCCTGGCATCGACGAAGAAGCACGCTTCCTCGCCCACATGCACCGCTCGCGCCTTGAGCAGGACAACGACCAGTTGATGCTGGGCGTTTTTGATGACCAGCACGGCACCGTGCTGGACCAGTTGCACGTCCGCCTGCATTCGCTGCACTCGCGCTGCGCCGAGCTGCTGTCGCTGCAGCATTGGCATGCGCACACCGATGCGATGCTGCAGGCCCTGTGCCCGTTCCTGTTCGAGGATGTCGGCCTGCACCGGCTGTTCGTGATGCTGCCGCCGGACTGCAGCGCCCCCTTTACCCACGCGCTTCGCGCCCGTGGCTTCGAGCAGGAAGGCGTGCTGCGCGACCAGCACCTTGGGCTGGATGGCTGGCAGGATCGCCAGCTGCTGGCGCTGACCGCACCGATCTGGCGCAGCCACAACCAGGCGGGGAGTTAGCGCACCCGCTCCAGCGCGTCGCCTGCACCGGTCAGGATCGCGCAGGCGTGGTCCTGCAGCTCTTCGCCGCTGGCCTCGTTGCCGCTACCCGCGTCGACGCGGGTAGCAAGCAGGATGAAACCCGGGCCAGCCTGCACGTTGTCCCGGCCAGCCACCACCAGGCTCCATTGGCCGACATCGCCCACGCCGCTCAGGTCATAGGCGAGCAGGTTGAGCGGATTGGCAGTCAACTCCGTACCCGGCAGCAGCCGGGCCTGGTACTGATGGCCGCGCAGCAGTACCGGCAATGGTGTCCATTGCGTGCCCAGGGCACCGGCATGTGCGTCGAGGGCCTGCAGCACGTCGGCGCGCAGGCAATCCACATGGATATGCAGCTGGTGCTGCGAGCGGCCATGCGGTGAATTCAGCGCCAGGCTGGCGACGTTGCGCGGCAGCGGTTGGCCCAGGGCCTGCTCGGTATGGCTGCGGGCCTGCCAGGCTGCGGCAAAGTAATTCGGCGCACCGCGCTGGTACAGGGCGATGTTCTCGATTCCGCTGACCTTGTCCAGCGGCATCAGCAGGAACTGGTAGTCACCATGCGCATCCTTGACCAGCACATCGCGGCGGTCCGCTGCTGCTTCCACCCGCAGGCAATCACCCCGCGGGCCTTCGGCGCCACGGCAGTCACGCTCGATCAATCGCCACAGCGCATCGGAATGGGCCGGCGGCGGGGGCGCACTGGCACAGGCGGACAACAGCAGCAGGGACGGCAGCAGGAAGGGGCGCAGGGACACGGCAACGGCTCACGGAACAGGCACGGCAGACGGCGCCGCGACGCATTCTAGCCAGTGCAGTGCTGCAATCAGTAAGTGCCGAACGGCACTTCAACCACGATCGGGGCAGCGCCCTCGCCTGTCTGCAGGGTGTAGCGGTCCAGCGCACCATCGTCGTCGGCATGCGGCTGGCGCTGGAAATGCAGCGGATAGCGGCCGTCACCCAGGCGCACCGCGCTGCCATCGGCGTCCAGCGCGGCTCCCTCGGGGATCAGCAGCCCACCCAGGTCGCTGTAGGCGCCCGGCACATCGGCGAAGCTGTAGTCGGCCAGTTCGTCCACCCGCTGCATCGCGTAGACGTGCGGAACATAGGGCCGTGCCGGGCTGCGGCCATTGCTCAGGTCGGTCACCCAGGCCTGCGGCAGGTGGTACTGCTCACGCAGCGCGGCCACGCCCAGCGAGGGACTGGCCACCTGCAGGCAGCACACCGTGCGCTTGCCTTCACGGTCGAGAATGGCGAAGCGATCGCCCCGGCTCGCCGCCTGCGGCAGCATGCCGAAGGCCAGATTGCGCTGGGCCGGCACATAGCCGGCTTCGGTCTGCAGGTTGCGCCAGGCACCGAACACCGGGGGTTCGGCCGGCGCAGGTTCCGGTTCGGCAGCGGAGGCGGCAAACGCCATGCCCAGCATGGACAGCGCCAGTGCCATCATCGTCCTGCCCTTGTCGCGGAAACTGCCTGCCGTCATACCGTGTCCAGCACCTGCACCGGAATGGCCCGGCCCGCCCGCTGGCGTGCTGCCAGTCATCCCTCCCACTATGCAATGGCCACGACGTGCCGGCAATGACCATGACGCTGACGCCTTTGCCACATCGGGTGCTATCGTTCCCGCCATCTCCCCTGCGCAGGAGCGCTCGCATGTCCACCTTCCGTCTGTTCCTGTTGCTGCCCGCCTCGGCCCTGCTGCTGTCGGCCTGCGTCAGCACGCCCGGCCCGCAGGTCAAGGGCAGCGGCCACTGCGATGCCAGCCAGCTGGGCTGGGCGATCGGCCAGCCGGCCAACGAACCCAACATCCGCCGCCTGTCTGCCGAAAGCGGTGCCGGCCTGGTCAACCCGATCGGCCCCAGCACCATCACCACCAAGGACATCCGCCAGGACCGCCTGCGCGTGTTCGTGGACAAGGACAACATCATCACCGCCACCCGCTGCGAGTAAGCGCCGCAGCAGGTTTCCGTAGAGCCGAGCCCATGCTCGGCTGCGCTTCCGTGACAGCCGAGCGCAGGCTCGGCTCTGCAGAAAACGCGGGGCGAGCATGGCTCGACTCTGCAACCCAGGGTTGAGGGCTCAGGGTTCGGTATAGCCGGCGCAGTCCGGCAATGCCTGGTCCGGCTGGAACATGCCCCCGCGGAAACGGAACAGCCGCGTATAGGTGCATGCCGGATCCTGCTCGGTGCGCAGGTCCTTCTTCTTCAGCGGCCCCTTGGCCAGCGAATCCTCAAAACGTGAAACGCCGGCCGGGAACCGGGTCGCCACCGTCTGGTAGCGCAGCACCGGCATCCCCTGCTCTGCAACGTCCAGCGCCAGCTTCGCCGAAAAGCCGTACTCGTCGTGGCAGGCACCTGCGCGCTGCTTGCTGTCCTGTTCGCTGAAGCAGGCACGGATCATCGCGTTGCCTCGCCATGGCAGGGTCAGCACGTCATCGTCCACCTGGATGTCGTCCTGCAGATGGCGCACCCGTGCCAGTTGCAGCGTGGACGCATCGGCACCGCCACCGGAGTACATGGCGCTGAACGTGACGATGCCACCCACCAGCACGTTCTGGCGGGCGCGCTGCTGCGGGTCGGTCACCGGTTCATCGCTGCCGACACCCGGGGCCAGGCGCACGATCCAGGGCCAGAGCTTGAGCTCGCTTTCCTGCGGCACATCGATGCTGACGTGATAGCTGTGGGGCTTGCCTTGGCCCTGCACCTTTTCCAGCACTTCAAGCAGGGTGGGCCGATCACCCTCCTCGGCTGCTGGCTGCACGCGCACGCACCAGTTGCCGTCCCGGGTGCAGTCATAAAGCCCCGACGGTCCGGTCTCATTCGCGATCAGCACCTGCCCCAGCGGCTCCATCACGTTGCCGGCGGCATCGCGCTGCTGCGGCAGGATCGCGGACTGGGCCAGCGCCAGCAGCGGGGTCGCCAGCAATGCGACGCACATGATCGTGCGGGCAACGATGATGGGCATGGAGGAGATTCCTGCTCGTGGGATCCAGATGGTAGCGCAGGAGTAACTGGTCGATCGCGACCGGCCCAGTCAACCGGAGCCCAACCGATGCATTACCTGTCAGAACGGCGCTCCCGACTAAGCTCCGCCAGCAGTCCGGAGAATGGCCGCGGGAACGAAGCCGTCATCAGTTGGCGACTCGAGATTCTCACCATCCCAGCTTGCCTGACTGATCCACTCCACAGCCTTTTCAGCGAACTCAGCGAAAGTGGGAGCGAGAAGGTACTTGGTGTCTTCATCCGCACCAAAGGCAATCATCTGTCCTTCACCACCGTCAATGTCGGGATCGAAATCCAATCCCATGTGATTGCCGCCACCATCGTGAGTCAGCGGTATCCAACGCGCATTGGTGTACATCGGCTTCACCACCCCCGCGGGACTCGACTTCATGAACTCCGCGCAGTCCTCGTTCATGCCGTCGGCCTCGATCTCACGTCAGCCGTGCCACTGCCGCCGAATCTCCATGGACGAGAGCATTTGACTACCGAACAGAAGCCCGACCCCATCCTGCCCATCGTGAATCATCAGCAACTGCTTCAGCAGATCTGGCAGGGCGAGTCCAAGCTGGGATTCCAGCTCGGCCAACTCGCTGCCAGAGGCTCCCGGCCGCAACTGCACTTCATCCACACAACCCTTCTCGTGAAGCGACGCCTTGATGGACGCCCATATCTGATCTGCGCTCTGCATTGGTTCTGTATCCGTCTCAGCCAAGACCTCAGCCTAGTGCCAACCGGATCAGTGAGGAATGCAAGAAGTCCGAATTCTCAGAGACTGCGCTGCTAGTGCCCACTGCAGTCGCAGCTACCCCACCCTTTTTTCTTCGAGGTCTGGCCGATGCCAGGATTGAACGTATTGCTCGGATCAAGCTGCCTGTAGAAGCCCGCCAGCGCAGGCTTGGCCGGGTACAGGTGGCCGACGTTGTGCTCGGCCGGATACTCGGCACCACGCTTGTCCAGCAATGCCCACATCGCATGCTCGATCGCCATCGGGTCTTCACCCTTGCGCGCGATGTAGTCCTGATGGAACACGTGGCACAGGAAGTGCCCGTAATACAGCTTGTGCAGCAGGCGGCCGTCGATATCCGCCGGCAGCTGCTCGAACCAGTCGGCGTCGTCACGTCGCAGCGCGATGTCCAGCGCGACGATGTCCTGCACCTGGTCACGATGCACTTCACGGTAGCGCACTGCGGCACCGGCCACGGCAAAGCGATGCAGGAACGCCTTGCGGCCTTCCTCTGCCGTGCAGTGGAAATAGCCGCCTTCGTGGCCTGCGAAGAAGTCGCGCAGCCAGGCTTCGGTCTGCGCCGCGTCCTGCGCGGACACCTTCAGCAGCAGGTGATGCTCATAGCGCTGGCGGAACTCGCCCATGCGCTTGGGCAGGTGCGAGGGCAGCAGGCCGGTCAGCACCTGCATCACGCGGTCGGTCACGCCGCGGAGGCCCAGCCGTTCGAACCAGCCATCGACGCGGCTCTTCAGCGCGAACGCGGCCGGCACGCGCGCAGTGCCGAGACGATCGATCAGCAGGAAGCTGTCCTTGCCGTAGCGTTCGCCGATGTCATAGGCATCGCGGTGGATGTACTCACCGGCAATCGGCAGGCGCTCGAAGCCGGTCAGCAGCTGGCGGCGGATCGCGGTGAGGCTGTCGGTGCGGTTGCTGCCGATGTAGAAGACCTCGGCAGCCTCCCTCTCGAACGTGTCCAGGCGCACCGCGAACACAGCCAGTTTGCCGGCCGAACCGGCCGCTTCGTAGTGACGGCTGGGATCGGCATTGAAGCGCGCCGGGGTATCGGCATCGACCTTGCGTACTTCCTCCGCATAGCGTGGATCAGAGGCCGCGCGGCCGTCGCCATTGCCAACATCCGCCGCGCTGTAGTCGCCCACCTGCAGGCGCTGCAGGATCTGCTCGGGCGTATCACCCAGCGCGATGCCCAGATGATTGACCAGCTGCAACCGGCCCTCCGCGTCGACCTGCGCGTACAGTGCCAGCTCGGTATAGGCCGGGCCACGGCGCACCAGCGCGCCGCCGGAGTTGTTGCAGATGCCGCCGAGTACCGACGCACCGATGCAGGACGAGCCGATCACCGAATGCGGCTCACGGCCGAGCGGTGCCAGTGTCTGCTCCAGCCGGTCCAGCGTCGCGCCGGGCAGGCACAGCACCTGGCGCCCTTCGTTCAACAGCTGGATGCCGGTCAGGCGCAGCGTGCTGACCAACACGATCGGGCGACCGTAGTCGTTGCCATCCGGGGTCGAACCGCCGGTCAGGCCGGTGTTGGCCGCCTGCAGGATGATCGCCGCCCCACCCTGCACCGCCGTCTGCAGCACGCGCCACAGTTCCAGCAGCGTGCCCGGGCGCACCACGGCCAGCACCGGGCCATCGCCGAAGCGGTAGCCGCGACGGAAGCGGCGTGTGGCCTTGTCGCCGGTCAGCACATGGCGGTTGCCAACCGCGTCGCGCAACTGCGCCAGCACCGCGTCGTGACTGCTCACGGCAGGCTGACCAACGAGTCGCGGCCGATGTCGGCAATGCGGCGCGCGCCGGTCAGCGTCATCGCCACCCGCATTTCCTTGGCCATCAGGTCCAGCAGGTTGGCTACGCCCGCCTCGCCCTGCGCGGCGAGCGCATAGACGAACGCGCGGCCCAGCAACACGGTGTCGGCACCCAACGCCAGCATGCGCACCACGTCCAGGCCGGTGCGGATGCCGGAGTCGGCGAGGATCTTCAGGTCACCCTGCACCGCATCGGCAATGGCCGGCAGTGCGCGCGCGGTCGACAGCACGCCGTCCAGCTGGCGACCACCGTGGTTGGAGACCACGATGCCATCGGCACCGAACTTCACCGCATCACGCGCGTCGTCCGGGTCGAGGATGCCCTTGATCACCATCGGGCCCTTCCAGAACTCGCGGATCCATTCCAGGTCCTTCCATGAAATGGACGGATCGAAGTTGCTGCCCAGCCAGCCGATGTAGTCCTCCAGCCCGGTCGGGTTGCCACGATAGGTGGAGATGTTGCCCAGGTCATGCGGGCGCCCGAACAGGCCCACGTCCCACGCCCAGTGGGGATGGGTGATGGCCTGGCCGATGCGGCGCAGCGAGGCGTTCGGGCCGCTCATGCCGGAGTGCGCGTCACGATAGCGCGCGCCGGGCACCGGCATGTCCACGGTGAACACCAGGGTGGTCACGCCGACGGCCTGCGCGCGCTCCAGTGCATTGCGCATGAAGCCACGATCGCGCAGCACATACAGCTGGAACCACATCGGCCGCTGGATGGCGGGGGCCACTTCCTCGATCGGGCACACCGATACGGTGGACAGGGTGAAAGGGATACCGCGGCTGTCGGCCGCGCGCGCCGCCTGTACTTCACCGCGCCGGGCATACATGCCGGTCAGGCCGACCGGCGCCAGCGCCACCGGCATCGCCAGTTTTTCCCCGAACAGCTCGGTTTCCAGGCTCAGGTCGGACATGTTGCGCAGGATGCGCTGGCGCAGCGCGATGTCGGACAGGTCGGAAACGTTGCGCTTCAGCGTGTGCTCGGCATACGCGCCGCCATCGATGTAGTGGAACAGGAACGGCGGCAGCCGGCGTTGCGCTGCGGCACGGTAATCGGTGGAGGCGGAGATGATCATGGGGTCAACCGTGTGGGGAAGGTAGACGCGAGGCCCGCGCACGCCGGGCTTCGTTGTCATCGAGGGTGCGCAGCGTGGTGTGCACGAACTCGAGGTGGGCATGCGCGGCGGCGCGCGCGCGTTCCGGGTCGCCGGCCAGCACCGCATCCATCATCTCGCGGTGCTGGTCGGACAGCGGCGAGAAGGTCCTCGCCGAGGTGTAGAGCTTCTCGCGGCTCTGCGAGATGTTGGTCTGCAGCAGCTCGAACAGGCCTCGCATCACCTGCAGCAGCACCAGGTTGTGCGAGGCCTCGGCGATGGACAGGTGGAAGGCCGCGTCGGCCTCGGCCTCGCCGGTGGGGTCGTCCTTGCCGTGCGCATCCATCATGGTCTGGAACGCCTGCGCGATGCGCGCGCGGTCCTCGTCGGTGGCGCGCAATGCAGCATGCCAGGCGGTGGCGCCTTCCAGTGCGTGGCGGATCTCCAGCACGTCGAAGCGGTATTCCGGGTCGCCCTGGAACAGCGGCAGGTACGGCGCCAGCGGTTCGTCCAGCGCCTGCCGCGCACGTGCCGCCGGCTCGGCCACGTAGGTGCCACCGCCGATCCTTGCGCTCAGCAGGCCCTGGCTGGCCAGCTGCGCGATGGCCTCGCGCAGCGCGGTGCGCGAGACCCCCAGCTGCACCGCCAGGGTGCGCTCGGCCGGCAGCCGGTCACCCGGCTGCAGCCGCTGTTCCTGCACCAGGCCGCGCAGCTGTGCGGCCACCTTGTCCGAAATACGTTGCGTGCTCATGGCGCCATTGTGGCCCGAAGCACGCAACGAAGGGTCAGTCGGCCTGGCATGGCTCAGGGAATCATCCAGGTCAGCCAGTAGGCCTGGGCCAGGGTGATCAGGCCGACCATCGTGGTGAAGACCAGGCTGTGCTTCACCGTGAAACGGAACAGGTCCGATTCCTTGCCGGCCAGGCCGACCGCCGCACAGGCAATGGCGATCGACTGCGGCGAGATCATCTTGCCGGTGACACCACCGGTGGTGTTGGCCGCCACCAGCAGCACGTCGGACACGCCGATCTGCTGTGCGGTGGTGGCCTGCAGTGCCGAGAACAGCGCATTGGACGAGGTATCCGAACCGGTCAGGAACACGCCCAGCCAGCCCAGGAACGGCGAGAAGAACGGGAACGCATCACCGGTGTGTGCCAATGCCAGCGCCAGTGTCGCCGACAGGCCCGAGTAGTTGGCGATGAAGGCGAAGGCCAGCACCATGCCGATCGAGTAGATCGGCATGCGCAGCTCTCGCACGGTTTCGCCAAAGGTCTGCAGCGCCGAACGGGCCGGCATGCGCAGGGCGATGATGGCGATCACCGCAGCAAGAATGATCGAGGTACCAGTGGCCGAGAACCAGTCGAATTTGTAGATTGCCTCGTAGCTGAGCGGCGCATCCACGATCGGCGGCATCTTCTGCACCATCTGGTCCAGCCCCGGCACCGGAATCTTCAGCACCCAGCCTTCCAATGGACCGCCGGCCGCGAACAGCGACTTGAACGGCTTGATGCTCCACAGCGTGACCATCGCGGTGAGGATCAGGAACGGCGACCACGCCTTGGCGATCTGGCCAACGCTGTAGCGCGGCGCTTCCAGTGCCTGGGCGGCCGCCTCGGCGCTGGTTTCGGTATCAAAGCGGAAGATCCGCACCGGCTTCCAGCGGCGCAGGAACAGGGTCAGGCACACCAGCGACGCCAGCGACGCGGTGATGTCCGGCAGTTCCGGGCCGATGAAATTGGAGGTCAGGTACTGGGCGATGGCGAACGAGCCACCCGCAACCAGCACCGCCGGCCAGGTTTCCTTGATGCCGCGCCAGCCATCCATGATCGCCATGATCCAGAACAGCACGATGATGGTCAGGAACGGCAGCTGGCGACCCGCCATCTGGCCGATCTCGAACGCATCCAGCCCGGTGACCTGCCCGGCCACGATGATCGGAATGCCCATCGCACCGAAGGCCACCGGCGCGGTGTTGACGATCAGGCACAGGCCGGCCGCATACAGCGGCTTGAAGCCCAACCCGACCAGCAGCGCCGCGGTGATCGCCACCGGCGCACCGAAACCGGCCGCGCCTTCGAGGAAGGCACCGAAGGCGAAGCCGACCATCAGCATCTGCAGGCGCTGGTCTTCGGTCACCGACAGGATCGAAGCGCGGATGATGTCGAACTGACCGGTCTTGACCGAGACCTTGTAGAGAAACACCGCGCCGATGATGATCCAGGCAATCGGCCACAACCCATAGACGAAGCCGAAGCCGGCGGCACCCAGCGCCTGGGTCAGCGGCATGCGGTAGAACAGCAGCGCCACGCCGAGCGCGATGGCCAAGGTGATGGTGCCGGCCAGCCAGCCCTTCATGCGCAGCACAGCGAGGGCAACGAAGAAGAACGCGATCGGCAGCAGCGCGATCAGGCTCGACAACCACAGGTTGCCGGCGGGGTCGTACAGGTGTTGCCAGGGCTGCATGGAAGCTCTCGACTGGGGGCGGTATGTGCTCCACCGCAGGCGGTGGGTCGCCGTGCCTGTCGATCATTGGTCATACCAATATCGATCTTGATCAGGCCACGTGGAGCGGATTTAACCGCCACACTGACGAAGCGCCTATTAGACCATAGGGCTAGATCGCATATTGGTCCTACCATTACAACTGCCCGTGGTAGTGCCGGCCGCTGGCCGGCAACCTCGTCCGCCACCTCCCCTACGAGATCCTCTTCTCCAACCTCCGCATCACCGCCAGCACCAGCACACACAGCACGCTCACTCCGATGGCGATCACGTACTTGCTGATCCCCACCGCAATCCCGATGGCCGCCGCCATGATCAGCGAGCTGGCCGTGGTCAGCCCGCTGACCTGGTCCTCGCGCGAGCCGCGCAGGATGGTGCCGGCAGCAACGAAGCCTACGCAGGCCACCACGGCCTCGATGAGGCGTACCGGGTCGACCTGCAGCAGGTCGCGGTAGCGCTCCTGCTGGAAATGTTCGGCCACCGAGTCGCCGAGGCCAACGATCAGCGCAGCGGCCCCGGCAATCAGCATGTGCGTGCGCAGGCCTGCGGCGTGCTTGCCCATCTCGCGCTCAACCCCGAGCACGCCGCCGAACAGCATCGCTGCAGCCACGCGCAGCAGGATCGAGACATCCTGGGTGAGTTCCATGGAAAAGCTCCGGGATTTTCCCGGAGCGTCGCGTGGCGATCGTGGGACGGGGGTGAAGGCGATGGCACGCCTTCTTCACGCCGCGCTTTCATCCACGCATGGCGCGGATCCATTGATCGCATTCGCTCACTGCGCCAGGTAGCCACCATCGATGGCGTAATAGGTACCGGTCGCGAACGAAGCGTCGTCACTGGCCAGCCAGGCTACCAGTGCCGCCACTTCTTCGGCCGTACCCAGCCGCTTCAGCGCATGGCGCCCTTCCAGCGTCGCGCGCACCTTCGGGTCCATCTTGTCCAGCAGCGGCGTGCTGATGAAGCCCGGGCCAACCGCGTTGACGCGGATGCCGTCTGCTGCATGCTCCCAGGCTGCGGTCTGGGTCAGGCCAACCACGCCGTGCTTGGCTGCAACATACGCGGTGGAACCGGCATAGCCCACCTGGCCCAGGATCGAGGCCATGTTGATGATGCTGCCACCCGTGCCGGCCGCACGCATGGCCTGGATCTGCGCACGCTGGCACAGGAACACGCTTGTGAGGTTGACGTTGATCACGCGCTGCCATCCTTCCACCGGATAGTCACCGCTGCTGGCCGCCGGCCCACTGATGCCCGCGTTGTTGACCGCGACATGCACGCCGCCCAGCTCCTTTACCGTGCGCTGCACCGCCGCCTCGACGGCGGCATCGTCAGTCACGTCCAGCGCGATGCCGATGGCCTGTGCACCGCTGCCCTGCAGCCGTGCCACCGTGGCATCCACCGCGTCCTGCTTCAGGTCCCATACCGAAACGCGCGCACCGGAAGCGGCAAGGGTCTGCGCGACCGCCAGGCCGATACCGGATACGCCGCCGGTCACGATCGCGGTCTTGCCGGTGAGCTGGTAATCGATCATCTGCATTCTCCATCTGTGGGGGTATCGATGCGGCGTGTCGCCGCTACCCCCCACGCTACCCCTTCATCCGTGATGACCCGGCAGAGAGCGCGTCCACGGGTGATCGTTCCACCCATAAAACCTCAACTCAAGTTGATGTATGGAATTGCGTACGGATATGCATGCAAAACGCCGCCGTATGTTCCACGGAAAATTAAACTTGGCCATATTGATCAATCGTTTTGACCATCTCGAAATCAAATGCCGGTGAATCAAGGCGACAATGGGAAACGTTTCCAGTTTCTTCGACACACTCATTCCAATCTGGCGTTTCCCCAGCCATCCAGCGTGCCATCGCCACCGCATCGCAGCGGGTCCGCACAGGCCACGACCGGAACTGCATCTGCAATGCAGAGCGCATGGGCGAGGTACTGCCAGCGTCCACCTCCTGCGCACGTGCCAAGCAATGTCCCGATACTTCACTTTTGCCGATTACCGCCGCTTCGGCCACCGCCACGGCTTTGATTACCGCGCCGACCCGGAGCACCTGCGCGACGACCAGTGGGCGGGCCATGGCGAGGTCAACGAGCAGTTCCTGCGCGGCGGCATGAGTCTGATCGCCTCCGACGTCCATAATCGCTTTCCATATGTCGCCACGGCCCAGCAGAGTCCCGGTCTGGCCATCCGCGTGATGCTGCTGGGCGAGGTCGATGTGCGCGTTCCGCGACGCGCTGGTTTCACCCTTCGCGCTGGCACGGCGATGACCGCACACCACCGCGAGGAGGTCGAGATGACTGGTACGCATCCCGGCGAAACGCGCATGCGCGGCGTCAGCGTCATGGTGCCCGGCCAGATCGATCCGGACCTGTTTCATCTGCCGCAGCTGGAGACCGCGCTCAACACCCACCTGGAATGCCGCCATTGGGCCATTCCGCATACCCTGCTGCCGGTGCTGGGCCAGCTGTTCGACAGCCCATGGGAGGACGGCATCGACGCGTTGTGGCGCGAAGGCGTCGCCCTGCAGCTGCTGGCCGTTGGCCTGAAGGCCGAGGATCTGCAGACCGACCCTGTACGAACGCTGCGGGCCGGCCAGCGCGAGCGCCTGGAGCGTGTGCGCGCCTACCTGCATGATGACCCCAGCCATGCCCACAGCCTGGTCGAGCTGGCGCAGCTGGCGTGCATGAGCCCAAGTTCGCTGCGCCGTCATTTCGCCCAGCAGTACGGAAGCTCGGTATTCGACTACCTGCACGAACAGCGCATGCGCCACGCCGAACAGGGCCTGCGGGAGGACGGCTGGACGGTCGAGCAGGCCGCCGCCGCCAGTGGTTACCGCCACCCCAGCAACTTCGCCGCTGCATTCCGCAAGCGCTTCGGCCTGGTGCCCAGCCGCTGGCGCACCGGTCCTTCGAAGGTGGGCTGAAGGCATCTGCCCTGGTAGGTGTCGTCCTTGGTCGACACGCTCTCGCGCCATCGCGGATGCCGGCCAGCGGCCGGCACCACCAACGCCGCCGGGCACGGCCCGGCGCTACCGACACCGCACATGCCTGGGTAGCGCCGGGCCATGCCCGGCGTCACCCTGGGCGCTTCAGTACACCGGCAGATCGATGTAGCTGGCCTGCGCCTCACTGTGCCAGACCCGCTGCGTGGCCTTCTGGTAATCCCCCGGTTTGGCCAGGTAGATGTTCGGCACGTAGGTCTGTGGGTTGCGGTCGTACAGCGGGAACAGGCTGGACTGCACCTGCACCATCACCCGGTGCCCTTTCTGGAAGGTGTGGTTGGCGTTGGGCAGGTCGAAGCGGTACGGCAGCACCTGGTTGGCCGCCAGCGGCTTCGGATCGCTGAAGCTCTCGCGGTAGCGGCCGCGGAAGATCGCCAGTGACACCGGCAGCTCATAGCCGCCCATCTCCGGCGCCGAGGCCTCCTGGTCCGGATACACATCGATCAGCTTCACCACCCAGTCGCTGTCGGTGCCGCTGGTCGAGGCCTGCAGGTGCACTACCGGCGCGCCGCCGATGCGCAGTGGCGCGGTCAACGGTTCGGTGATGAACGTCAGCACGTCCGGGCGGCCATCGACGAAGCGCTGATCCTTGACCAGCCAGGTGGTCCACATGTCACGGTCACCGAAGCGTACCGGGCGCGGCACGAACGGCACCGGCTTGGCCGGGTCGGACACGTACTCCTCGAAGTCGCCCTCGCCCGCTGCGGGCGCCTGGAAGGCCAGCTTGCCGCCGGCCCGCAGGTACAGCGGCTTGCTGCTCGCGGCACAGCCCTTGTCGCAGCTGCGCGGCCAGCCCTTCAGGCGATCCCAGTGGTTTTCGCCGGTGTTGTAGATCAGCACCGGCGGCGTGTCGGCCTTCGGCGCACCGTCCACCAGGTACTGGTCGAAGAACGGCTTGAGCACATCGCGACGGAACTGCAGCGCGGTGTCGCCGTCGAACTTCAGCGCGCCCAGTTCGCTGCCACTGTAATTCACTTGGCTGTGCCGCCACGGGCCCATCACCAGGTAGTTGCGGTTGTTGCCGCTGTCGCGCCCTTCCATCGCCTGGTAAGCATGGTTGGCACCCCACATGTCCTCCTGGTCCCACAGGCCCTGCAGCCACATGGTCGGAACCTTCAACGGCGTCTTCGCCATCACCGCGTCCAGCGCCTGGCCCTGCCAGAAGCCGTCATAGGCCGGGTGCTCGACCAGCTTCTTCCACCAGGTCAGCTGGTCCACGCCGGTGAAACGCGCGTAGTCGCCAGCCGAACCGATGCGCAGGAAGGTGCTGTAGTCGTCGTAACCGAGGCTGGGCAGTGGCGTACCCTTGCCGCGCTTCTCGGTCTGCATCGCGAAATAGTTGAAGTTGACCTGGCGGAATGCACCGTAGTTGAGCCAGTCGTCACCCATCCAGCCATCGACCATCGGGCTCTGCGGTGCTGCCACCTTCAACGCCGGATGCGGGTCGGTCAACGCCATCACCACGGTGAAACCTTCATAGGACGAGCCGAGCATGCCGACCTTGCCGTTGCTCTCCGGCACGTTCTTCACCAGCCAGTCGATGGTGTCCCAGGCGTCGGTGGAGTGATCCACCCTGGTGTTGTTCAACGGCCCGCGCAGCGGCCGGGTCATCACGTAATCGCCTTCGGAGCCGTACTTGCCACGAATGTCCTGAAACACGCGGATGTAACCGCCGTCGACGAACACCTCGTCGCCCTGCGGCAGCAGATCGCGCATGCGCGGCGAATCACTGCGGTTGGCGCGACCGGCAGCGTCGTAAGGAGTGCGGGTCAGCAGGATCGGGGCATTGCGGGCACCCTTGGGCACCACGATCACCGTATACAGCCTGGTGCCATCACGCATCGGCACCATCACCACGCGCTTGTCGTAGTCGCGGCCGACATCCGGCGCAACGAAGGGCTTGCCGCTGATGTCCGGGGTCATCGGCGGGGTATCGGCGGCCAGCACGCTGCTGGACAGGCAAAGGGCGATGGCTACTGCAACGGTACGCACACGCATGGACAACCCCTTCCGGCAGGAAAGCCCCAAGCCTACTCCCGCCGGGTGCCAGGGAGTGTGGGTGGGCTTTGCATTCTGCGGCGGATGCGGGCAGGACTGATGGCACATGTGCTGCCCGACGGGCACGCATCGACCTGGCCGTTGTAGCGCCGAGCCCACGCTCGGCTGGGGCCACCGCAACCCTCCCGAAGAGCAGCCGAGCGTGGGCTCGACTCTACAACATCAGGCAGCCGTCACTTCATGCAGCGCCAGCCAGCGCCAACGGCCCTGCTCCTGGCGCAGCACCACCAACGACTCCCGCCACGCAGGTGTGCCGCCATCGATCGAATGGCCTTCGCAGTAACGCAGCACCGCCAACGGTGACGGCGCGTCAACGGCCTGCACCGCCTCAATGCTGATCTGCAACCCGGCGCGCGCGCCATGGCCACCCACGAACAGCGCCTTCACGGCATCGCGATCCAGCCGCTTCCCCGCGATGCCGACCATGCTGAAGTCCGCACTGAAGTGCGCCATCAGATCCTCCAGCGCATCGGCGCTGACGTCGGCACGGAACCAGGCCTGCAGCTTGTCGTGCAGGTGGTGGACTTCATGTTCTGCGGTGATATCCATCAGGCATTCTCGGGTTACGAAAGGGAAACAGAGTGCGAGCGGCGCAGCAGCGCCATCGGCAACAGCGTCAATGCGGCGGCCAGCCCCAGGGCCACGCTGCTGGCGCGTGCCGGCAGCCACTGCATGGCCAGCGCCAGCAGCAGCGCGATGGCGGCGGTACCCATGCAGAAGCTGAGCTGGCGGTTGAGGTTCCATAGCGCGCTGGCGTCGCCCAGCGCCTCGCCCTCGACACCATTGAACGCCAACGTCTGCGCGGTGCTGCTGCACAGGCTGCCACCGGCGCCCATCAGTGCGAACAACAACGCAGCCAAGGTAAAGGCCGGCTGTGGCAGCAGCGCCATCAACAGCAGGCCGCTGGCCTGAAGCAGCATGCCCACGCGCAGTACCGTGGCCGGGCCGAAACGGGCCAGCATGCGTTTGCTGGCAGTAATCGCCACGGCCGAGGCCAGCGCCCACGGCAGCATCAATGCACCAATACGTGCGGCGCTGTAACCGGCCTGGTGCAGCTGCAGCGTGCTGACCAGCTGACTGCCGATGAACACGCCGGGCACTGCCAGATACACCAGCATTGCCAGCCGCAGCCCGCGATGGGACAGCAGCGACCAGCGCAGCAACGGATGCGCCTGCTGCCGTGCATGCCGCAGGTGGAACGCCGCCAGCAGCAATGCGATCAGCAGCAGTACGGCACCGACGGCCCGATGCCCGGGTTCGCCCAGCCAGGTCAGCGCCAGAAGCAGCGCGCCCAGCGCCAGCATCGCCGTGGAGAGCGCATAGGCCTGCAGGCGCGGCGCACTGCGCTCACCATCGGCCGGCATCCAGGCCAGCACCAGACCGATCGCCACCGCCGCCAACGGCAGGCTGGCCCAGAGCACACCGCGCCAGGACAGCCACTGCACCAGCAACCCGCCCAGCGCTGGCGCCAGTGCCGGTACCAGCAGCGCCACAAGCAGGATGCGGCGGGTCAGTGCACCTCGCTGATCGGGCGTGCATTGCCGGTACGCCGCGGCCTGCGCCACCGGAATCAACAGTCCGCCGGCCAATCCCTGCAGCAGGCGCCAGCCGAGCAGCCAGCCGATGCCCGGCGCAGTACCGGCCAGCATGGCGGCGACGGCGAACACCAGCAGCGCCACCAGCAGCAGGCGGCGCTCTCCGCAGCGCGCGGCCAGCCACGGCGCCAGCGGAATCACCACGCTCAGGCCCAGCATGTAGGAAGTTCCAACCCAGGCCAGGCTGCCGATGTCGGCGTGCAGGTCCGCTGCCAGTGCCGGATAGGCCACCGTGGCGATGAACATGTTGACCAGGTCCAGGGCGAACACCAGCAGGAAGATCACCTCATGGCGCAGGCGGGGGGACGACATCGGCGGCGCTCCAGCGGGGAAGCGGGCAGCATGCCGTGCGGGCCTTGTTGGAAAAACACGACGGCAGCTGCAACACTGTCAAATCTGTTTTGACAATAGGCCGCCATGGTCAGCCTCGATCGCTTCGACATCTTCCGCGCCGTGGTCGAGGCGGGCAGCCTGACTGCTGCAGCCGATCGCCTCGGCCTCAGCCGCGCGGTGGTCAGCTTCAACCTGAAGCGGCTGGAGCAGGAGCTGGGCGTGACCCTGCTGCTGCGCAGTACCCGCCACCTGGCCCTGACCGAGGCCGGCGAGCAGTTCCTGCAGCACTGCGTGCAGGCGCTGGACGCCGCCCAGGCGGCAATCGATGCCGCGCGCCGCGACCAGCACCAGCTGCAGGGCATGCTGCGCCTGACCACCACGCCGGAGTATGCACAGCTGCGCTTGATTCCCGCGTTGGAGGCGTTCCGTGCGCGGCACCCGGCCCTGCAGTTGCACCTTTCAACCTCTCCGGCGCCAGCGGACCTGATTCCCGAACGCTTCGACCTGGCGATCCGTCTCGGCCGCCTGCCCGACTCGGGCCTGCATGCAAGCGAACTGGAGCGCCACCCACTTTGCGCGGTGGCGGCTCCGTCGCTGCTGGCACGCCTGCCCTCCGCCGATGCTGCCGATGACCCCGTACAGCTGGGCACCCTGCCCCGCCTCGGCTATCCGCGCCTGGCCGACGTACCGGTGGTGGCACCGGATGGCAGCGATGCGTTGTTCGCCACCAACCCCGGCAATGCAGTCGTGCGCGTGGATGGCGCCAGCAGCCTGCGCGCGTTCGCCGTGGCCGGCGCCGGGGTTACCGTGCTGCCCCGCTGGCTGATCGAGGACGACCTGGCCCACGACCGCCTGCGGCAAGTGCTGCGCCATCATCGCTTCCCGCAGCAGAGCGTGTACGCGGTCTATCCGCACAGCACGCAGCCCTCACCGAAGGTGCGGCAGCTGATTGATTTCCTGCGCGGGTGGTCTGGCAGCGCGCCGGTGTGACTTCCGCGCTCGCCGGGCATGGCCCGGCGCTACCCGATCACCACAGCCCTGGTAGCGCCGGGCCACGCCCGGCGAGCGCAGCGGTACCCCACAAACAAACACGGCCCCTTGCGGGGCCGTGTCTTCATGCACTCAGCGCAGCACCTGCTCCACCAGCTGCACGTCCACGCTCTGCAGCGGTTCGGCGGCATTGCGCGACAGCTGCACCTGGTAGGTGCCGCCGTCGATCTTCCACTGGCGGGCCTGCGCATCGTAGTGGGCCAGGGTCTTCGGCTCGGCTTCGATGCGGATGCGGCGCTGTTCGCCCGGCTGCAGGTTCACCTTGTCGTAGCCGATCAGGCGGATCGGCGTGGTGCTGCCGGCCGGCAGCTTCAGGTACAGCTGGGCCACGTCGGCACCGGCGCGCTTTCCGATGTTGCGGATGTCGACGCTGGCGACCAGGCGCGAACCTTCCACGCTCACCTTGAGGTTTTCATAGGCAAACGAGGTGTAGGACAGGCCATGACCGAATGCGAAGGTGGGCGTCAGGCCCTTGGCCGCCATCCACTTGTAACCGACATTGGCGCCTTCGATATCGAAATCGAACACATCACCGAACGGCTTGGCCGGCTTGAAACCGAGGCCGTCGATATGCGGGCGCGGCAGCTGCGATTCGTCCACCACCCAGGTCACCGGCAGGCGGCCGGACGGGTTGACCTGGCCGGTCAGCAGCGCGGCAATGCCTTCGCCACCGCGGATGCCCGGGTACCAGGCCTGCAGCATCGCCGGCACCTGCGCCAGCCACGGCGTACGCACCGGGCCGTTGGTTTCCAGCACCAGCACCGTCTTCGGGTTGGCCTTGGCCACCGCCGAGATCAGCGCGTCCTGGTTGTCCGGCAGCTGCATGTCCGGCAGGTCCACCGATTCGGCTGCCCACTGGGTGGCGAACACGATGGCCACGTCGGCCTGCGCGGCAGCCTTGGCCGCAGCAGCGGCATTGGTGCCGTCCACATACGTAATGGTCGCGTCCGGACGCGCTGCGCGCAGCGATTCCAGCGGCGAGGACGGGTGGAAGATCACCGGGCCCGGCCAGGTGGTCGGCAGCACGCCCGGCACCGCATTGGTGCCCTTGGCGGTCACGCCCACCATCGACGAACCACCGCCACCGATCACGCCCTTGTCGGCATGGCCGCCGATGATGACGATGCGCTTCACCGTGTCGGCCAGCGGTAGCAGGTTGCCTTCATTGCGCAGCAGCACGCTGCCCTCTTCCACCGTGCGCTGGGCCACGGCGAAACCAGCCTCGGCATCGACCTTCTGGTGCTGCGGCGGGTTGTCGAAGTTGCCGTGCAGGAACATCGTGCGCAGGATGCGCGCCACCATGTCGTTCAGCCGCGCCTGCGGCACCACGCCGCCGTGCACGGCCAGGCGCAGCGGCTCATCGAAGAACACCGCCGCATCGAACACTTCACCGGCCGACTGCTGGTCCAGGCCGGCCAGCGCCGCCTTCGAGCCGCTGTGCACGCCGCCCCAGTCGGACATCACGAAACCGGGGAACTTCCATTCCTGCTTCAGCACCTGGTTCATCAGGTAGCCGTTCTCGCAGCCGTAGGTGCCGTTGATCTTGTTGTATGAGCACATCGCTACGCCCGGGCGACCGGCGTCCAGCGCGATCTCGAACGCCAGCAGGTCCGACTCGTGCATGGCCTGTTCGCCGATGCGCACGTCGTGGAAGTTGCGGCGGGTCTCCATGTCGTTCAGCGCGAAGTGCTTCATCGAGGAGATCACGTGCTGGCTCTGCACGCCCTGGATCAGCGCACCCACCATCGAGCCGGCCAGCAGCGGATCTTCACCGGCGTACTCGAAATTGCGGCCGTTGCGCGGGTCACGCTGCAGGTTGACGCTGCCCGACAGCAGGATGTTGAAGCGCTGCTGCCACGCTTCTCGGCCCATCGTCGCGCCACCTGCGAAGGCCACTTCGCGGTTCCAGCTGGAGGCGGTGGACGGGCCCGACGGCATGGCGGTGGCGAAGTCACCCGGGCGGATGCCACCGGGATTGGTCACGCCCACGCCGGCATCGGCCGACTGCTGCGACGGGATGCCCAGGCGCGCCACGCCCGGCACGAAGCCCGCCGAACCGACCGCACCTTCCGGCAGCGGGCCACCATCCTTGCCCAGCCCGAAGTAGCTGTGCAGCATCTGGAACTTCTCATCCTCGGTCATCGCCTTCAGCAACAGCGCAGCGCGCGCATCGGCGTTGAGGGTGGTGTCCATCCACGGCGTGTCGCCATGTTTGTCGGCGGCATAGGCCAGGGTCAGCAGGGTGGCACGCAGGCTGCTGCCTTCCACTTTGAACGGTGCACTGCTGGCCGCCTGGAAGCCATCGCTGAAGTAGCTGGCATCAGCTTCCAGCGCGACACGCGCCGGATCGAAGCCGGCGGCCTTGGCCGATTCACCGGCTACCGCGCCGAGCAGCACCGCCGGTGCACCCAACCGCGAACGGGTGACCAGTGCCGGCAACCGGGCGGCGCCCGCGCCAGCGTCGGTATAGACCGCGACGGTGTGGCGGCCATCGTCCAGGCGCAGGTAGTTCAGCCCCGGCTGGTCCGGACCGGACTCGGCGGCGATCGGCAGCCGGGTCAGCACGGCCTGGCCGCGCTGGGTCTGGCCATCGTCCTTGCCGGCGGCGATGAAGCGGTACTCATAGCCCAGGCCATCGGCCAGCACCTGCAGCGGGTCGACCTGGCCGATGCCGCGCTGCACCTGGCGCACGCTCACCGCGTCCACCTTCAGGCTCTTCAGCTGCGCGGCCAATGCCGGCATCGCTTCGGCGTTGGGTGCCTGTTCCAGGGTCAAGACAGTGAAGGCCGCGGGATCGGCCCAGGCCGGGGCGGCGAGCGCAGCAGACAGGGCGAGGGAGAGGGCAAGCGGCTTTGTAAACGTTTTCATCGGCAGGCGTAATTCCGTTGCCAAGGCAATCGGTCCAGGGAAAGTGCCGCCGAAGGGTGCAGCGTTCATGCCGCGCAGGGGTTGCCAGGCAACGTCCCGCAGGCCGAAGGACGGGCCGGTCTGCGCGCGGGACCCTCCTCCCGGCGTGACAACCTGCCTGCCCGGGCCGCGCAGGGCGACCCAATCATGTGAAGATTGTGCGAGGGCGTTCACACCTGTCAACAGGACCTAAGTCACAGGCGCATCCCGCGGCCGGTTATCAGGCCATCACCGGCGGTCATCAGCGGGCCCTGCAGGGCTGCCGATAATGGAGGTCCCTGGCCACGAACCGAGCCCATGACCGTACATCGCGACTTCGACCATCTCTGGCGCGACCGCTGTGACACCTCCAGCCAGCGCGCGCCGCGCGTGCTGATCCGCGTGTTCGTGGCCCCCGGTGAACTGGAGCGCAGCGTGGCCTTCTACGAGCAGTTGCAGGGCCTGGTGGCCGATGCCGGGTTTCCGTTCCCGGAGGCCGGGCTGCGCCTGGCGATGGTCGGCGCCTTCCTGCTGATCGAGGGCAGCGAGACTGCGCTGGCGCCGTTCACCTCGACCACCGGCACGCTGCTGGTCGATGACGTTCGGCCCTATCACGACAAGCTGGTCGCGGCCGGTGCCGAGATCATCTTCCCGTTGCAGGTGGTGCCGACCGGGGCGGCGTTCAATGCGGTGCATCCCGATGGCACGGTGGTCGAGTACGTGCATCACCGGCCGGATCCGCAGGGGCGGTGAGGGCGCGGCCGGGCGGCGCCCGGCACCCGCAGAGGCGACAGCCAAAGCAACAGCAGGGCTCCTGTGGATAGGCGGGGTGGGCCCGTTGGCGGGGGACGCCGTAAACCCATCCCTGGGGGCTTGGCCGCGGCATCCCTGCCGCGGACACCCCCGCCAACGGCCCCACCCCGCCTTCGACAGTTTCTCGCGACCTGCAGTAGATCCACGCCATGCGTGGATGCTCTTCGTTTCATTGTCGAAATATTCGATTTCGATGGAGATTCATCCACGCATGGCGTGGATCTACAATCCCTCCATGTCCTCCCCTGCCCTGCCCTGGAATGGCACGTTGCTGCTGGATGCTCACGTGGCCGTGCTGCAGGGCCATGCCGGTGACAGCGATGTACATGCGCACTACGCCCACCAGCTGCTGTTGAGCGAGGATGTTCCCTGGCAGGTCGAAATCGACGGTGTGCGCCAGCAGGGCCAGCGGCTGTGGCTGCCTTCGTTCCAGCCGCACGCGATCCTGTCGGCGCCGGAGGCGGGCTGCACGGTGTTCCTTGAGCCGGCGCATGCCGACCTCGAACAGATCCAGCAGCACCTGCACGCGCTGCCCGGCACTGCGATGGAACTGCAGGACTGGCTGCCACGATTGAGCCGCGCGCAGCCATTGGACCGGCGGGTGCAGGCAGCGCTGGCCCGCATCGCCCAGCACCTTCCCGGCCCGGTGCCGGCCGCCGACATCGCCGAGGCGGCGCATCTGTCCACCAGCCAGCTGCACCGGCGTTTCCAGGCCGATCTGGCAGTGACCCTGCGCGGCTGGGTGCTGTGGCGGCGCTTGCGTGCCGCGCTCGCGCACCACCTGCTGGGGCACAGCCTGACCGACAGTGCACATGCCGCCGGCTTCGCCGACCTGGCCCATCTGTCGCGCAGCCTGCGCCGCATGTTCGGCATCGGTGCCGCACAGCTGCAGGGCCTGCAGCTTCACGCGGCCTGACATGTTCGATCATTCGCGCCTGCGCAGGCCTTCGGGCAGCTCCGGCACCTCGCCATGTGGCAGTTCGCGGAAGGGCGCCAGCAGCTGCCTGGGGTAATCGCGCGGATAGTCCGGCTGGCTGCCGATGCCGAGGTCGTGCTGACGCAGCCGATAGCCTGGCGCATCGAAGGCGGTCCCCAGCAGGTGATCCCAGACGGTCAGGAACAGGCCGAAGTTGACGTCGCCGGCGGTGCCGTAACGCATGTGATGGAAACGGTGCAGCGGCGCCCACGCCATCACCCGGCCCAGCAGGCCTGGGCGCATGTCCACGTTGGAGTGCTGCAGCAGCAGCTGGATGGCGATGGCGAATGCCAGCACCGCCGCCACCGGCATCGGCAGGCCCAACAGCAGCAGCGGCAGCACGCCGCCCACCGCTTCGGCGGCCTGGTGCAGTGGGTGTTTCATCAGCCCGTTGAAACCGTACATGCGGGTCACGCTGTGATGCACGGCATGCAGGCGCCACAACCAGCCAATGCGATGGCTTGCGTAGTGCACCAGCGTGATGCCGAGATCGGCAGCGATGATGGCAACCAGTACCTGCACCGCGAACGGCCATTGCACCGGCCAGGCCTGCCACGGAATGATCGCCGCAAGCAACGGCACCGCGGCGATCGACAGCAGGTTCAGGCCTTCGTTGACCAGCGCATGCAGGGTGTCACGCACACGGTCACCGTGGTCGTGGTTGAACGCAGGGTCATATGGCCAGGCACGTTCGGCGATGAACGAAGCCGCGATGGCGACCGCCAGCAAGGCCAGAAGCCACAGCGGGTCACCGTGACGGTGCCCCACCCAGACGATGGCGGCAGAGACGAAGCCAAGCAGGAACAACGGGGCATACAGGCGGAGCATCCAGTGCTTCATGGGCAACCCGGAAAGTGAGGGGCCTGCATGCTGGCGCCGCATGTGGGCTGCTGGCTTGAACAAACGGCGCAAGCGCGTGCCGAGGGTGGATGCCGGGCCTGGCCGGCACCGCGTTTCCTGCATCCACGCATGGCGTGGATCTACAATGGCACCCTCATCGCGCCCGGGACCGGCATGGACTCCTTCAACCTGATGCGCGCCTTCCGCCGCATCGTCGAACGCGGCGGGCTGGCCCGCGCTGCCGAAGACCTGGGCATGTCGCCTGCCGGGCTGAGCAAACAGCTGCGCACGCTGGAAACCCATCTGGGCGTGGTGCTGCTGCAACGGACCACGCGGCGCATGAGCCTGACCGAGACCGGCCATGCCTATTACCGCGAATGCTGCCGCCTGCTCGACGAACTGGACGCATTGGAACGCGGCATCGCCGAGCAGCGTGGCGAGGTGGCCGGGCGCCTGCGCGTCAATGCGCCGCAGTCGTTCGCGCTGAGTACGCTGTCGCCGCTGCTGCCACGGTTCCTGCAGCAGCATCCGCAGCTGTCGTTGGACCTGGTGATGGAAGACCGCCTGCTCGATGCGGTTGGCGAAGGTTTCGATGTATCGCTGCGGCTGCGTGCCGAGCTGGATGATTCACGGCTTGTGGCACGCCGCCTGGCCTCGCTGCAGCAGGTGCTGTGCGCGGCGCCGTCCTACCTGCAGCAGCACCCTGCACCACAGGCAGTGGACGATCTTCAGGCGCACAGCGTGCTGGCCTACAGCCTGTCCGACTCGCCCGGCAGCTGGCCGCTGCTCGGTCCCGATGGCCAGGTGACGATCACCCTGCCGGCGCGCGTGACCGTCAACAACAGCCTGCTGCTGCGCGATCTGCTGGTGGCCGGCATGGGCATCGGCGCGCTGCCCTCCTTCCTGGCCGCTCCGGCACTGGCAAGCGGCGCCCTGCAGCAGGTGCTGCCCGACCACCGCTATCCACCGCGCTTCGTGCATGCGGTCTACCCCACCTCGCGCCACCTGCAGCCCAAGGTGCGTGCCTTCATCGATTTTCTGCACGCCGAGCTGCCCGGTTGCGCCGGTCTGGATTCGTAACCGCCAGCGAAAACTGAGCTGCCCGCGGCCTGCTGTTTCAGCCCTGCCGCGCCACCTAATCTGCCGCCTCCTCTCTCACCGATGGCAGGCAGATGTCTTCCGTTCCCTCCCCCGCCACCGCCGCGCCGGTGATCGATTTCTTCCATGACGTGGTCTGCGGCTGGTGCTTCGTGCTGGCCCCGCGCCTGCAGCAGGTCTCGGCCGAACTCGGCATCCAGGTGCGCCACCGCAGCTTCGTGCTGCAGGACTCGCGCGCGCAGATGGTCGAGGTGTTCGGCTCGATGGAGCGCGCCAAGGCGATCATCCTGCGCCACTGGACCGACTGCGCTGCGCATGAAGACACCGCGCGCATCGATATCGAAGGCATGCGCGCACAGGATTTCGAATATCCCTCCGGCTGGCTCGGCGCACTGGCCTGCCAGGCCGCCGGGCTGATGGGCGGCAACGACGCCCATGGCGCGATGTTCGATGCCGTGCAGTGGGCGCACCTGCACCAGCACCGCAACATCGGTGATGCCGAAGTACTGCTGGATATCGCCGAATCGCTGGGCCACCCACGTGGCGCCTTCGCTGACCACATGCACAGCGACGCAGTGCGCCAGCGCGTGCAGGCCGATCGTGCCGAAGCCGCTGCCCTCGGCATCCGTTCCATACCCACCGTGATCGGCGGCAACGGCCTGCGCCTGCAGACCCTGCCGCTGCCACACCTGCGCCAGGCCCTGGCGCCCCTGGTCGCGGCCTGAGCCGCACCCTCCCCCATCCTGCAAGGAGATTTCCCATGACCCCACGCACCCTGGCCACCGCGCTGGCCCTGCTGCTGGCCGGCACCGCCGCTTCCACCACCGTATCCGCGCACGAACGCGTTCCCTCCGGCCAGCAGGTCGGCACCAGCCCCTGGGGGCCGAAGGACGAGATCGGCCGCCTCAACCTGATCACCGAGGCCTCGCGTGCGGCGATCCTGTCTCGGGTCAGCGGCGGCAAGGCCTATGACCTGGCCACCGACTACTACGTCGGCATGCCCAGCTGGCAGGATGCCGGCGACCCGCACTACCAGTTCTGGATGACCCACACCCCGCGCGGCACGGTGATGGACGACCCGATGGGCGTGGGCGAGACCATGAACCTCACCCGCAGCTACACCGGCACCGCGTTCTCGATGTACAGCCACACCGGCACCCACATCGATGCACTGAACCACTTCGGCATCCATGGAAAGATCTGGAACGGCTTCGAGGCCGACAAGCACCTCGGCGACCGCGGCTGGAATGTCACCGGCATCGAGAAATTCCCGCCGCTGATCGCGCGTGGCGTGCTGATCGACGTGGCCGGCGCCAAGGGCGTGGACATGCTGCCGGACAGCTACCGCGTCACCCGCCAGGACCTGAAGGATGCGCTGGCACGCCAGAAGGTGAAACTGCAGCAGGGTGACGTGGTGCTGATCCGCACCGGCCGCATGCGCCTGTTCGAGCAGCCCAAGGCGTACATGGCCAACCCGCCGGGCATGGGCCTGGACGCAGCGCGCTTCCTGGTCGAGGACAGCGGCGCGATGATCGTCGGTGCCGACAACCTCAGCTTCGAGACCTTCCCCTCGGAGGTGTCCGACGACTACGTGCCACTGCACACCTACCTGCTGGCCCAGCAGGGCGCGCCGATCATCGAGCTGGTGGCACTGGACGAACTGGCCCGCGACAAGGTCTACGAGTTCGCCTTCATCGGCGGCCCGCTGAAGATCCGCGGCGGCGATGCCGCACCGCTGCGCCCGGTGGCGTTGCCGGTACGTCGGTAACGCGCCGGGTGGGTGCCGACCTTGGTCGGCACCGCGCTTTACCGCTATCCACGCATGGCGTGGATCTACCTATCAGCCCGGTAGATCCACGCCGTGCGTGGATGCTTTACCCCTTCAGCAACCTGAAACCCGACCCGCCGATTTCATTAGTAATTCTACTTACAACGCGAGTAGCATGTCCGGTCTCAGCCCCTGATACCGGCCCGTCGATACTCGCTCCATGTCCGCCGTTTCCGCCCGTTCCTGCCGCTTCCAGCCTGCCCGGCGCCTCCCCTGGAGGACCGGCTGATGGGTGCCGTCGTCGCCCTCGACCGGCTGCTTGACGGCCGCCAGCTGTGGCGCGGCCCGGCCCGCCAGGGGCCGGCCAGCGACCATCTGGCCAGCGGGCATCCGGCACTGGACGCACGCCTGCCCGGCGGTGGCTGGCCGGCCAGCGGGCTGTGCGAGGTGCTGCAGGCCGCGCCCGGCGTGGGCGAGCTGGCGCTGGTCTGGCCGGCACTGGCGAAACTGAGCCTTCGCGACCGCCCGATCGTGCTGGTCGCCCCACCCTACCGCCCGCATGCCCCGGCCTGGGCCGCCGCCGGGCTGGACCTGGCCCAGCTGCAGATCATCCATGCCGCACCGAAACAGGCGCTGTGGGCCGCCGAACAATGCCTGCGCTCGGCCGCCTGCGCGGCGGTGCTGTGCTGGCCACACCAGGCCGACGACCGCGCCCTGCGTCGCCTGCAGGTGGCCGCCGACAGCGGCCAGTGCCTGGGCTTCGTGTTCCGCGAAGCACAGGCGGCGCGCAATCCCTCCCCGGCCAGCCTGCGCCTGCAGCTCGACCACGGCCAGGTGCGGGTGCTGAAGTGCCGTGGCGGCCTGCCGCCGGCGCAGCCGTTGCCGCTGGCCATCACACACTGAGGCCGCGCCATGCACTGGGCCTGCCTGTTGTTGCCGCAGCTGGCGCTGGACAGCGTGCTGCGCCTGCAGCCGGACCCGCAGCGGCCACTGGTGCTGCTGCAGGGGCCGGCACAGCGTCGCGTGCTGCGTGCGGTCAGCCCGGCCGCCCGCGCAGCGGGGCTGCGCCCGGGCATGCTGCTGTCGGCCGCGCAGGTGCTGGTGCAGGACATGCACCTGCACGATTACGACCCGAACGCCGAACAGCACACCCGGCAGCTGCTGGCCAGCTGGGCCTACGCCTACAGCTCGCAGGTCAGCCTCGATTTCCCGCATGCACTGGTGCTGGAGATCGGCGCCAGCCGCGCCCTGTTCGGCGACTGGCTGACAATCGAAAAGCGCCTGCGCAACGAACTGCATGAACTCGGTTTCCGCCATCGCCTGGTGGCTGCACCCACCGCGCATGCTGCACGCGTGCTGGCCAACGTCCACGACGGCCTCGGCATCGATGCGCAGCAGCTGCCGGCGGCGCTGGCACAACTGCCATTGCCGCGCTGCGGCCTGCCCAGCGAAGCGGTGACCGTACTGGGCCGCTCCGGACTGCGCACGCTGGGTGCGGTGCTCGAACTGCCGCGCGACAGCCTGGCCCGGCGCTTCGCCCCCGAGGTACTGCAGCAGCTGGATGCATTGCGTGGGCTGCCCACCGCGCCACTGCGCTACTACCAGCCACCGGACCGGTTCGATGCGCGCATCGAATTCGAATACGAGATCGAATCCAGCCAGGCCCTGTTGTTCCCGCTGCGTCGCCTGCTGCTGGACCTGGCCGCCTTCCTGTGCTCGCGCGATGGCGGCGTGCAACGCTTCGACCTGCATTTCGAGCATGACCTGCTGCCGGCCAGCGTGCTGACCATCGGCCTGCTGGCACCCGAACGCGATCCCACGCTGCTGTTCGAGATCGCGCGCAATCGCATGGAGGCCTTCGCCCTGCCCGCTGGCAGCCGCGCACTGCGCCTGCAGGCCGAGCAGCTGCCGCCGTTCGTGCCCGCCGCACGCGACCTGTTCGATACCCGGCCGGCGCAGGCGATGCCCTGGAGCCAGCTGCGTGAGCGCCTGCGCGCACGGCTGGGCGATGACGCCGTGCAGCCGCTGGCAGTACAGGCCGACCATCGCCCTGAACGCGCCAGTGGTATCCAGCCCCCGACCAAACCGCCCGCTTACTGGCCACTGCGCCCAGGCTGGCTGCTGGACACCCCGCAACCACTGCGTGATCCGCGCCTGCGCATCATCGCCGGGCCGGAGCGGATCGAATCGGGCTGGTGGGACCAGGCCGACGCGCGCCGCGACTATTACGTGGTGGAAACCGCGCACGGCCAGCGTGGCTGGGCGTTCCGCACACGCAATGACCCGTATGCGCCGTGGATGCTGCATGGCTGGTTCGGCTGAGCCGCGATGCACAGCGAACTGCCCGGCTACGCCGAACTGCACTGCCTGTCGGCCTTCAGCTTCCAGCGCGGCGCCTCGATCGCCGAAGAACTGTTCGCGCGCGCCGCCGGCCAGGGCTACCGCGCGTTGGCGATTACCGACGAATGTTCGCTGGCCGGCATCGTGCGCGCCTGGCAGGCGGCGAAGACGCATGGCGTGGCGCTGATCATCGGCGCCGAATTCCAGGTTGAGGACGGACCCAAGCTGGCCCTGCTGTGCACCGACCAGGCCGCCTATGCGGGGCTCTGCCAGCTGATCACCACCTGCCGACGGCGTGCGGCCAAGGGCGAGTACCGCTGCCTGCGCGAGGATCTGCTCGGCCTGCCCCGGAGCCTGCTGTGCCTGTGGCTGGACCGGCAACCGGCCGCTACTGACCTGGAACTGCTGCGTGCCGGCTTCGATGATCGCCTGTGGCTGGCGGTGGAGCTGCATCACGAACACGACGATGCACGCCGCCTGCAGCAGCTGCAGTCCTTCGGCGAACGCCATCGCCTGCCGCTGGTCGCCAGTGGCGATGTGCACATGCACGTGCGACGCCGTCGTGCCCTGCAGGACACGCTGACCGCGATCCGCCACCGTTGCAGCGTGGCTGAAGCCGGCTGGCGCCTGTTTCCCAATGGCGAGCGCCACCTGCGCCCGCGCACCGCACTGGCCCAGCTGTATCCCGCCGAACTGCTGGCCGAGACCCTGCGCATCGCCGAGCGCTGCCACTTCACCCTCGAGCAGCTGCAGTACACCTACCCGCGCGAACTGGTGCCGGAGGGCCACGACCCGGACAGCTGGCTGCGCGTGCTGGTCGAGCGCGGCATCCCGTGGCGCTGGAAAGACGGCATCAAACCGGCACAACGCACGCAGATAGAACACGAACTGGCGCTGATCAAGCAGAAGAACTACGCCTCCTATTTCCTCACCGTGCAGGACATCGTGCGCTTCGCCCGCAGCCAGGACATCCTCTGCCAGGGCCGCGGCTCGGCGGCCAACTCGGCGGTGTGCTTCGTGCTGGGCGTGACCGAGATCGACCCGGCGCGCAGCAACCTGCTGTTCGAGCGCTTCATCTCCGCCGAGCGCGACGAGCCGCCGGATATCGACATCGACTTCGAGCACGAGCGCCGCGAAGAAGTGCTGCAGTACGTGTTCAAGCGCTATGGCCGCGAGCGCGCGGCATTGACTGCAGTGGCAATCAGCTACCGTGGCCGCAGCGCGATCCGCGACGTGGCCCGCGCGCTTGGCCTGCCGATGGACCAGGTCAACGAACTGGGGGCGGCGATGGACCATTGGGGCGGCCATGTACCGCTGCCTGAGACCCTGCGCGAGCGCGGCTTCGATCCGGACACGCCGTTGATGCAGCGCCTGCTGGCACTGACCACCGAACTGATCGACTTCCCGCGCCACCTGTCGCAGCACCCGGGCGGTTTCGTGATCTCCGAGCACCCGCTGTCGACCCTGGTGCCGGTGGAAAACGCGGCGATGGCCGACCGCACCGTCGTCCAGTGGGACAAAGACGATCTGGATGCCACCGGCCTGATGAAGGTCGACTGCCTGGCGCTGGGCATGCTCACCGCCATCCGCAAGTGCCTGGCGATGCTGAAGCAGCATGGCCTGCACAGTGGACGCATGGATGCGATCCCTGCCAAGGATACGAAGACCTACGACATGATCTGCGCCGCCGACACCATCGGCGTGTTCCAGATCGAATCGCGTGCGCAGATGGCGATGCTGCCACGCCTGCAGCCGCGCAACTTCTACGATCTGGTGATCGAAGTGGCGATCGTGCGCCCCGGCCCGATCCAGGGCGACATGGTGCATCCCTATCTGGAACGGCGGAGGATCCTGCGCGAGCAAGGCCCGGATGCACTGAACGACCCGAACAATCCGCTCTATCCAGTACAACTGGAGCGCGTGTTCGCACGCACGTTGGGCGTACCACTGTTCCAGGAGCAGGTGATGCAGCTGGCAGTGGAAGCAGCAGGTTACACACCTGGCCAAGCCGATGCCCTGCGCCGCTCGATGGCGGCATGGAAGCGTCGTGGCGGCTTGGAACCGCATCGCGAGAAGTTGCTGGCCGGCATGTTGAAGAATGGCTTCAGCCGTGAGTACGGCGAACACCTGTTCGAGCAGATCAAGGGCTTCGGTGATTATGGTTTCCCGGAAAGCCATGCTGCCAGCTTTGCCCTGCTGACCTATAACAGCTGCTGGCTGAAGTGCCACCACCCGGCTGCGTTCACCGCCAGCCTGATCAACAGCCAGCCACTGGGGTTCTACAGCCCCGACCAGCTGCTGCAGGACGCACGCCGCCATGGCATCCGCGTGCTGCCGGTGGACGTGCGCCACAGCGACTGGGACTGCACCCTGGATTTCAGCAAGGGCGCGGCGGCGATCCGGCTCGGCCTGCGCCTGATTGATGGCTGCAACGAACCCGCCGTGCAGGCCATCATGCACGAGCGAGCGCGGCGACCGTTCGACGATGTCGGCGACCTGTGCCAGCGCACCGCTCTGGACCGCCGCCATCAGGGCCTGCTGGCCGATGCCGGTGCGCTGCGCGGGCTCAGTGGGCATCGCCATCGTGCGCGCTGGGATATCTCCGGCGTGGAGAACCGGTTGCCCTTGTTCGATCAGGCGCGTGCCACTGCCGAGGCCCGCGTGCCGTTGCCGCTGCCCAGCGCATGGGAGGACATGCAGGCCGATTACCGCAGTACCGGCACCACCCTTGGCCGCCACCCGATCTCGTTCCTGCGTGCACAGCTGCGCAGCCGTGGCTGCCTGGATGCCGCGCAGCTGGCCGGTCACGGCCATGGCCGCCGCGTACGCATCGCCGGCCTGGTACGCATGCGCCAGCGCCCACAGACCGCCAGTGGGGTGACTTTCCTCACCCTCGAGGACGAGACCGGCATGGTCAATGCGGTGGTCTGGCGCCACCTGGCCGATCGCCAGCACCGGGTGCTGGTCGACACCCAGCTGATGCAGATCGATGGCCGCCTGGAGCGCGTTGATGGCGTGCAGCATGTCATCGTGCAGCGCATGCACTGCCTGGATGAACTGCTGCAGGGACTGCGCAGCCACAGCCGCGATTTCCACTGATACCGGGAATGACGGCGTAACGGCTGCTGGGTGATGGCGACCGGATGACTGCGGCTGCGTGTTGACGCCTGCGTGTTGTCGCCTGGGTGATGGCTACTGAATGATGGCTACTGAATGATGGCTGCTGAATAATGGCTGCTGAATGATGGCGACTGGGTAGAATGATGGCGACTGGGTAGAGTCGACTGTTAGTCGACTAGCGCGCGTCAGCGCGGGAACTTCCGCGACCTGATCGAACAGCAGTCGACTAACAGCCGACTCTACCCAGCCGACTCTACCGGCCGGCTCTACCCATCCCCTTTTGCATCCGCTATCGTCGGCCTATCCAAGGAAGGACGACCCGATGCCCCGTGTGCTGCTGCTGACCACCCTGGTGGTCTCGACCCTTGCCCTGCTCGTTTCCGGCTGGACCGCCTGGAGCCTGCATCGCAGCCAATCGCCAGAGCGGATCATCGAAGCGCGCGGCCTGGTCATCCACGATGCAGGCGGCCAGCCGCGGGTGATCCTCGGCGCACCGGTTCCCGATCCGCTCAGCCAAGGCCGCCCCCAAGGACCGCGTGCCACGGCACTGTCCGGCCTGATCCTGCTTGGCCCCGATGGTTCCGAGCGCGGTGGCTATGGCACCAGCGACCGCGGCGGCGAAGCCCTGCTCACGCTGGACGATGCCACCGGCACCACCGAAGTCTTCAAGGTCGTCGCCAACCCGGACCGTGGCGCCAGCCTGATGGTCAAGCACCAGAACAACACCGGCGCCATGCTCACGTCCTGGCAGGGCAAGCCGGAGCTGATGTTCGTCGATGACAGTGGCCAGTCCTACTACGTGCGCCCGGGCGCGAACGCCGCGCCCTGATCGGCTTCTGCAGGGTCGAACCATGCTCGACTTTGCTTCTCTGTAGAGCCGAGCCATGCTCGGCTCCTGTTGGTAGAAGCAGTCGAGCATGGCCCGGCGCTACACCCCACACACCGCCGCAAGGTCATCGGCCAGCTGCCGCAGCTGCGCCGCCCCCAGCGCCGCGCAGGTGATGCGCAGGCCATGCCCCGGTGCTGCCACCGCGAACACTTCGCCCGCGCGCACATGCCATCCGCGCGAAGCCAGCGCCAGCACCTGCGGATGGCTGTCGGCCTGCAGCGGCAGCCACAGGTTCAATCCTTCCATCGGCTGTGACGTCGGCACGCCACGCGCACGCAGCAGTTCCTGCAGCGACTGCAGGCGTTGCTGGTAACGCTCCCCCGCCGAGGCGATCTTCGCCCGCTGCGATGCCGACTCCAGCACCGACGTCGCCGCATCCTGCAGCAGGTGACTGACCCAGCCGGTACCGGACGCCAACCGCAACCGCAGCCGCATCGCGGTCTCTTCATCGCAGGCCAGCCAGGCCAGCCGCAGGTCCGGGCCCAGCGGTTTGGACAACGAACGCAGCAGCGCCCAGCGCCGGCCATCCAGCGGCAGCACCGAGTGATAGTCCTGCTGCGAGAGCAGCGCGTAGTGATCGTCGATCAACACCGCAACCTGCGGATAGGCGGCCAGCAGCTGGCGCAACGCGCGTGCCCGCTTCGCATCCAGGCTGGCACCTGTCGGGTTGTGCGCCCGCGGGGTCAGCAGCACCGCGCGGGCGCCGCTCTCCAGTGCCTGCCGCAGCGATTCGACCTGCATGCCAAGTTCATCCACCGCCACCGGCAACGGTGCGTGGCCGACGGCGTTGAGCACGTTCAGGCTGCCAAGAAAGCACGGATCTTCCACCGCGATGCGATCACCCGGCAGCAGCCACGCCGCCAGCAGGCGTTCGATGCCATCAACCGCGCCATGGGTCAGTTCCAGCGCATAGCCTTCGGGGCAGTCCACATCCAGCGAGGCCCGCGCCAACGCCTGCAGTCGCGGATCGACCGTGCCCACGCCATACAGCCGTGGCGCGGCCGGCGCCAGGCGCAGACTGGGCAACAGGCGCGGGTCCGGATTGCCACCGGCCAGGTCATGCAGGGCCAGCCCGGGCACACTGCCCTCGCGGGCCAGCGTCGGCGGCAGGCCACGCACCACCGTGCCGCGCCGGCCCGCGGTGCTGGCCAGGCCCGCCGCATCCAGTCGCTTGTAGGCGGCGGCCACGGTGTTGCGATTGACCCCCAGCTGATCGGCCAGATCGCGCACCGGCGGCAGCACGCTGCCGGCTGGCAGACGGCCCTTGCCGATGCCATCGCGGATGCTGTCGAAGATCGACTCGGCGCTATGCCCGGTGATTTTCATTTTGTCCTATGCCAAAATAATTCTTGTCCTGTGCCAGTGTATCCCACCCTGGCCGCCCTGCATTGGAGGTGCCCGCATGCCCCTTGCCGCCGCCGACTGGCCCGTCGCCCAGTCCGTTGAACAGATCGCCGCCAACCTGGTCACAGTGCGCCAACGCATTGCCGATGCCTGTGCCCGCGTCGGCCGGGATCCGGCCAGCGTCCGCCTGCTGCCGGTCAGCAAGACCGTGGATGACGCCCGCATCCGCATGGCGGTGGCCGCCGGCTGCCACGAACTGGGCGAGAACAAGGTGCAGGAGGCACAGCGCAAGGCCGAGACAATGGCCGACCTGGGCGTGCACTGGTCGGTGATCGGCCATCTGCAGACCAACAAGGCACGCTACGTGGCGCGCTTTGCCAGCGAGTTCCAGGCGCTGGACAGCCTGCGCGTAGCCGAGGCGCTGCAGCAGCGCCTGCAGCTGGAAGACCGTACGCTGGATGTGTTCGTGCAGGTCAACACCTCCGCCGAACCCAGCAAGTACGGCCTGGAACCCGATGCCGTCGGGGCCTTCGTGCAGCAGCTGCCAGTCTTCGACAGGCTACGCGTGCGTGGCCTGATGACCCTGGCCATCTTCACTCCCGAAGTCGAACGTGTGCGCGCGTGCTTCGTGCGCCTGCGTGAACTGCGCGATCAGCTGCAACGCAGCGCCCCACCCGGCCTAGACCTGTCGCAGCTGTCGATGGGCATGTCCGGAGACTTCGAAGTGGCCATCGAGGAAGGCGCCACCGTAGTCCGCGTCGGCCAGGCCATCTTCGGCGCCCGCGCCACTCCGGACAGCTTCTACTGGCCGAACAACGGAGCCCCGGCATGAAGAACGCGGTTGTCCTGCAACACGTTGCCTTTGAAGACCTCGGCACCCTGCAGCCACTGCTGATGGCGCAGGGCTGGCAACTGCAGGTGCTGCAGGCTGGTGTAGATGCACTCGATCCGGCCGAAGCGGCTGACCTGCTGGTGGTGCTGGGGGGGCCGATCAGCGTCAACGATGTTGATCTTTACCCGTTCCTCAACGACAGCATCGCGCTGCTGAAGGCGCGGTTGCAGCAGCAGCGGCCCACGCTGGGCATCTGCCTCGGCGCGCAGCTGATGGCGCGTGCGCTGGGTGCCAGCGTTGCCCCCAGTGGCGGCAAGGAGATCGGTTTCGCGCCGCTGCTGCTCACCGATGAGGGCCAGCGCTCGCCGCTGCAGGCACTGCAGGGCATTCCGGTGCTGCACTGGCACGGCGAGGCGTTCGAACTTCCAGTCGATGCACGCCGCCTGGCCAGCACGCCGGCCTGCCGCCACCAGGCATTCGCCATCGGCAGCTACGCACTGGCCCTGCAATGCCATCCGGAACTGGATGCCCGCCAGTTCGAGCGTTGGCTGATCGGCCACACGCTGGAGCTGGCCCAGGCCCGCATCGACCCCAACGACCTGCGCGCGCAGGCACGCCGCTATGGCGCACCACTGGCCGCAGCCGCTACCGCGATGTTCGACCACTGGCTGCAGCATCTGCCGGAGATACCGCGATGAACTACCGGTTGCAGATCCACCGCGACGGCGCCTACTGGGGCCACTTCGACTGCAGCGGACCTGATGCCCTGCAACGCATGGACAGCATCGCCGCACAGCTGCCCGCCCACCAGGGCTTCCAGTTGAAGCGGCAGAAGGGGGTCGGCGAAGAGCGCATCCTCTCCAGCAATGCCGACGGACTGCGTGTGCTGGCCGCGCAGATCCAGTATCGCGACATTTGACCCGACGATGGTAGTGCCGGCCGCTGGCCGGCAAATCTGTTCTCCCGCCTGATGCCGGCCAGCGGCCGGCACTACCCCGGCTGTTCGCCCGCATGCGAAGCTTCACGCATGCTGACCCTGCAACGCGGCAACCACCACGGGCTGCTTGTCGCCCCGCGCTGGCCCTCCACCCATATCCAGATCGAAGCAGAGGTGCTGCAACGATTGCTCGACGCGCAGGCACGCCTGCCTGCTGAACTGCGCCTGCTGCTCACACGCGGCTTCGAATCCCGCCACAGTCGCCTCGGCGGGTTCCGCCGCGCGGTGCGGCGGCTCGGCATCGCGGTGTTCCGCACCTGCTACCCGCAGCGCCGCGATGAAGTCGATGCCATCTTCGGTGCCAACGGTCACGACATCGATGGCCGTCACGTCGATGTTTCCATGGTGCTGCACGGCCAGCGTCTACGGCTGCTGCCACTGGGCGTGTTCACGCCAACCGGCTGGCAGGCGCGCCGCGTCGCCCGCCATGCCGAGGCGATCGCGCGGGTGAAGCACAGCCTGCAGCAGTGCGGCTTCCAGCTGCACCACAACCCGACCGAAGCGCTGCAGATCCATTGTGACTACCGCGGGAACAACCAGCGGGGCGGCGGTAGAGTCGACTGTTAGTCGACTACCGCGCGAAGCGCGGGATTCTGCAGTTGTTACGGAAGGAGCGGTCGATCAGAAAGGCAGTCGACTGACAGTCGACTCTACAGTCCGCCCGTCGACGCACATCGCCCATGGATGCAAATGATTCTCTTTTGCTGTAAGGTGCAGCCGCTGCCCTTGCCGCCGCGGGCTGTTCCCTTTCCCAGTTGTCGCCCGCCCCGTGTCCACGCCTGTCGAACCGACGGATGTCGCGCATCTGTGCGCGGCCCATTACCGGCCGCTGCACGCCCATGTCCGCCGTAAACTCCCGCAACGCAGCGACGCCGATGACGTCGTCCAGGAAACCTGGCTGCGTGTCGTCAAAGTCGCCGCCAGCGGTCTGCTGAGCAATGGCCGTGCGTACCTGTACCGCGTTGCCCACAACCTGATCGCCGACCACTATCGGCAACGCCAGCGTCGTCGCGAAGAGGCGCTGGAGGACGCGCAGCTGCATGCCATCGCAGATCCCGCGCCCCTGCCGGAACAGCGCCTGCTTGATGCCGAACAGCTGCGCCATCTCGATGCCATCATCGCCGCGTTGCCGCCGCGCTCGCGCCAGGTCTTCCTGCTGGCCCGCGTGGAACAGATGGCATTGGCTGAAATCGGCCGCCAGCTCGGCATCAGCCGGCAGACCGCGCATGGCCATCTGCTGCGCGCCCTGGTCGCCCTGCAGCAGGTACCCGGCACATGAGCCAGGAGGCCATTGCGCGCGAAGCTGCCCGCTGGTGGCTGGATGGGCACGACGGCGACCGCGACGAGAACGCCTTCGAGCAGTGGTGCCGGGCCGATCCACGCCATGCCGCGCAGTACCTGCACCTGCAGCAGCTGTGGCAGGCCGGTGCGACGATGCCCAGCCTGCAGCGGCAGCTGCAACGACGGCAGCGTCGGCGCCTGGGTGAAGCCGGCCTCGCGGTGCTGCTGCTGTGCGCGCTCGGCCTTTACAGCCGCCATGCCTCGCCGCCCGCCGCGCAGGTACTGCGTACCGCGTCCGGTGAGATCCGCGACGAGGCCCTGCCGGACGGCTCGCACGTGCTGCTGTCCCCGGGCAGCGAAGTGCACGTCCGCATCGACGCACAACGCCGCCAGCTGCAGCTGGACCGCGGCCAGGCCTGGTTCCAGGTCACTGCCGATGCGCAACGACCGTTCCAGGTGCATACACCGCATGGCACGGTCACCGCGTTGGGCACGGCGTTCGACCTTGCCGTGAAGGACGACAGCAGCGTGGTGACGGTCACCGAACATCGCGTCAGCGTGGAGTCCGGCAGCGCCACCCGCCAAGCGTCCGAAGGACAACAGATGCGCTTCGACGGGCAGGCATCCACCACGCTGCTCCCAGTGGATGCTGCTGCGATGGTCTGGCGCGAGCGACGGCTGCACTGGGTATCCGCACCGCTGATCGAGGTCACCCAGGGCCTGGACCGCTGGCATGGTGGGCGCACCTGGATCATCGGGGCGCGACTGCGGCAACAGCCGGTCACCCTGCTGGGCAGTGCAGACGGCGCCGCCGGCAACCGCGACCAGTTGGCCACACAGCTGCAGGTGCGCGTGCTTCGCCTTGGCAATGGCGTACAGGTGTGGATGCCGCCGCGTGGGGATCATCGCGATGGACCCTGACAACCCGCCCATGGCTGCGTCTACCCAGGATGACGACGTTCTGCGTCAGCCCCTGGAGCCCCCGATGCTGTGCCCCCGCCCCCTTGTCCTCGCCCTGTCGCTGGCCTGCGCCAGCACCATTCCACTGCTGCCCACCAGTGCCCATGCGCAGGCCGCCACGCGCACCTATGACCTGCCCGCCCAGCCACTGCCTGCCGCGCTGGACGCCTACAGCCGGCTGACCGGTATCGACCTGGTCGTCGGCGCGGCGCTTCCCGCCGGTCATGCCGCACCCGCCCTGCGCGGCGATTTTGACGATGTGCAGGCGCTGTCACGCCTGCTGGCCGGTAGTGGCCTGCGCCCACGCTTCATCGATGCGCGCCGCGCCACCCTGGAGCCGGCGCCGGCCGAGCGCGGCGACGGCAGCCGCCGCACCGGGCCCCTGCGGGTGCAGGGCGATACCGCGCACGGCCACGCACCAGGCGCCGGCGCCAGCCAGTACGTGCCGGCCACCCGCGATGGCTTCGCACCCACGGTCGGCAGCGAGCGCGTGGCGATGGCCGAACGCCAGGACGGCAACAGCCTGCTGCGCTCGATGCCCGGTACCCACAGCTTCCATTCGCGTAGCCAACCGGGCCTGCAGGTCAACATCCGTGGCATGACCGGTGCCGGGCGGGTCAACACCATGATCGACGGTGTCACCCAGACCTTCCGCAACAATGCCGGCCATGGCTCGGGTGGTCCCTTCGCCTACGTCGATCCGTTCCTGCTGGCCGGTGTGGACGTGCAGCGCGGTGCGGTTGCCGGCGGTGATGGCGCTGGCACGCTGGCCGGCAGTGCCAACTTCCGCACGCTCGATATCGACGATCTGCTCGGCGAGGGCCGCGACTGGGGCCTGCGTGCAGGCTACCGCCACGGCAACAACGGCTATGGCAGTGGCCGTACCTTCGCCGGCGCCTGGCGCCACAGCGAGGACGGCGGCGACCGCCAGTTCGGCCTGCTGGCCGCCGCCAGCAGCAGCCGCAGCAGCGAATACGCCACCGCCCGAGGGCAGAAGAACGACGCCGATCCTGGCAGCCAGCAGCCCCGCAGCTGGCTGCTGAAAGCGCGCCTGCAGCCCAGCGACCAGCATCGGCTCGACCTGAGCCACATGCGTTACGAAAACGACTTCTACCACAACTACCCGTGGCAGATTTCCGCGCGCAACCGGCGCGCCAGCTATCACTACACGCCCTACACGCCGTGGATCGACCTGCGTGCGACGTTCGCCAGCAACAAGACCCGGCTGTTCTACCCGCCTGTGGAGGATTCGAACTACATCGGTCGCCGCACCCACAGCAGCCTGAGCAGCTGGACGCTCGACAACACCAGCCGCTTCGATATCGGCGCAGTGCAGGCGCGCTGGAACACCGGCATCAAGCACCAGTCGGACATCTACGTGGCTGACACCCCTATCCTGCGCGGTGCCAACCCGCAGGGCCGCAGCCAGCTGGACAGCGTGTTCAGCACCCTGGAACTGCAGTACGACATCTACGCGCTGACTGCTGGCCTGCGCCAGGATCGCTATGGCATCCGCGGCCATATCCCGGTGTGTTCCGATGTGCCGGGCCAATGCACGGAGATCAATGGCGGCGACATCGACGTGCGCCGCAGCGAGCGCGCACTCAGCCCCAGCCTGGCGGTTTCACTGCAGGCCACCGACTGGCTGCAACTGTTCGCTGAAGTCTCGCGCACCTCGCGGCCGCCACGCGTCCAGGAGATGTTCTTCGAGAAGATCCCGCTGGAGGACGCCAGCGTCGCCGACGGTATCGGTGCCAATCCGTTCCTGCGCCGCGAGCGCTCACGCAACCTGCAGTTCGGTGCCAACCTCAGCACCGATTCGCTGCTGGTCGACGGTGACCTGGCGCAGCTGCGCATCACCCGTTTCGACAACCGCATCCGCGACTACATCAAGCCGCAGTACCTGCTGATCGTGCATCCGCCGGAACTGGAGCCGTTCGTGGTGCCGATCGACAGCGATCCGCAGCTCAATGCCTGGACCGATGTGCTGGATGCAGACGACTTCACCACCACCACGCGCTGGATGAACCACCCGGGCGTTGTACGCATGCGCGGCATCGAGCTGGAAGCGCACTACGCCAGCGAGCACTACCACGCCACGCTCAGCTGGACCCGCTCGCGCACCAGCGCACCGGCCATCGAGTTCGTCAACCTGGAAGACATCACCGCCCTGCCCGACCGCTACTGGACGCTGGACGTGGGCGGCCGCTGGTGGCAGCAGCGCGTGCAGGCCGGCCTGCGCGCCGAATACTCCGGGCCCACCGAAGAAGGCTACGACTTCTTCCAGACCCGCAAGACCGGCGGCACCGGTGTGCTGCTCGACTTCTACGCCAGCTTCAAGCCACAGGCCAATACCACGCTGTGGCTGAACATCGAAAACCTGCAGAACAAGTCCTATGACAACAATGCCTCGATCGACAGCATCTTCAGCCCGATCCTGGACCGCGGCAACGGCCGTGGCCGCACCGTCTCGATGGGCATCAATGTGGCGTTCTAGCCGTCGCTGGTTGCCACTGTGCCTGCTGGCGCTGGCGGGCATGGCCGGCGCGCAGCCGATGCCCGGCACGGTCACCGACCTGGCCAGCGGCCAGCATCTGGACGAGGCCGCATTCGTGCAGCGTGCGGCCAATGCGCAGCGGCTGCTGCTGGGTGAGCGCCATGACCTCGCCGGAGACCATGCGGCCCAGCGCTGGCTGCTGCACGCCCTGCAACAGGTGCGCCCGCAAGGCGCACTGGTGATGGAGATGATCGCCAGCGAGCGCCAGCCGCGCCTGCAACGTGTGCAGCGCTGGCTGGCCAAGGACAACCATGCCGAGGGGGCTCGCCTGCAGGAACTGCTGGACTGGGATGCGCGCTGGCCGTGGATGGCCTATGGCGGACTGGTGCAGGACGCAACTGATGCGGGCGTTCCACTGTTCGGTGGCAACCTCTCGCGCACCGAGGTCAACGCGTTGCTGGCCTCTACCGGAACCGTTCAGTTCCCGGTGGCCGCTGCAAAGCAACGCCTGTCTGCAGTGGTGCTGGCCCAGCACGCAGACGCCGCGCCGATGCTGGACGGGATGCTGGCCGTGCAGCAGGCCCGCGACAGGCGCATGGCGCAGGTCCTTGCCGATGCACCGACGCCGGCATTGCTGCTGGCCGGCCGCTGGCACGTGCTGCGGGGCACCGGCGTGCCGGGCTACCTGTCGGCAGATGCTCCGGCGCTGGTGATCGTGCTGGCCTCGCCCGGCGAAGTCGTTGATGCGTCCGACGCCGATCTGCTGTGGGTGCTGGGCGATGAGTGAGCGCGGCCAACACTGGCGGGCGGTCGTGATCAGCGTCGGTCTGCATCTGCTGCCCCTGCTGCTGTTGGTGCACTGGGTCGCCGCGCCGCCGTCACTGCCGCCGCCAGAACAGGATGTGCGCATCAGCCTGCGCCTGCTGGCACCGGCCACGCCGCCACAGCCGGTGGAGGAACGCCAGGCCGATACCGCCAGCCAGGCGCAGCAGGCTCGTGCATCGCAACCGATGAAGTCGCCCCCGCCACCGACGCCCACCGCAGCGCGCGAGGGCGAGTTGGCCGCCAGCGAGACGGGGGGGACGGGCCGAAAGCCGTTGCCGGTCGCCCCGCCTGCGGCCGCGACCGATGCAAGTCCCGCACCGGCATCGATCACGGCCGCGCCGCCCGCTCCGGACGCGCCACCGGCGGACTTCCAGGCCGGCGCCGCCAGCGACCAGTGGGAAGCCCGCCTGATGGCGCGGCTGGAACGTTACCGCTATTACCCCGCCGCCGCGCGCTCGCGCCGGCAGCAGGGCACTGCCTGGGTCAGGGCCAGCATCGACCGCGAAGGTCGCCTGCTGGCCCTGCGGCTGGAGCAGTCCAGTGGCCAGCCGATGCTTGATGACGCAGCCCTGCAGACCTTTCGTCGCGCCCAGCCACTACCGCCCATTCCCGATGAATTGAAGGCACCGCAGGAGCTGGTGGTGCCGGTGGAGTACTACCTGCGCTAGGCGCTGTGGACCTGCGAGGCAGTCTGCGACCTCAACCCGGGTTGAGGTCAAATACACCCCGCGCAACAGAGCAGTCCGCCATGCGCAACGATCGCAGCGTGCTGTATCGCCGGGCCGATGCTGGGCTGCTGCATGCGAACGGCAGTTGCAGAGCCGAGCCCATGCTCGGCTGCTGCATGCGAACGGCAGCCGGGCTTGGACTCGGCTCTACAGGGGAACAGAACCTGGCCGGGCGAGGCCCCGGCGCCAAAGAAGCAGGGCTACGTCCACGCCGGGTCGGCGGTGAAATCGATGGTCAGCCAGAACGTGCTGCCACGGGCATCCAGGCGTACCGCGATCTCGTCGCGCATCGCATCGACCACGCCCACCGAACCCAACGGCGTCGCCGGGTCAGCCAGCACATGGATCTCGATGAACCGCATGCGCCCCATCTTCGCCACATGGCTGGTGAATCCGGCATAGCCGTGCTCGGCCACGAACGCCTGCATCACCTGCTGCACGCGCCGGTCCAGATCGTCCGGGGCCACCTGCAGCACCTCGCGCATGGCTTTCCAGGCGCTGCGCGCCGGCACCGGCAGCACCGCCAGGCTGATCAATGCCAGTACGATCGAATCAAGGTACGGCACCCAGTGGTGCCACTCGCCGCCGTGCAACGCCAGTGCCAGTACGAAGGCCAGCACCACCGCCAGGCTCATCAGCCCGCCCAGCAGCCAGCCACGCACGTCCAGCCACAGCAACGCCGAGCGCAGGCGCCGCGCACGCTGCGCGACGAACGCGGCCATCGCCAGGTTGCTGGCACTCAGCAATGCCGCCCACCACAGCGCAGGCCCGAACTTCACTTCGTGCCCGCCCGTGGTCAAACCGATCACCGCGTTGGCCAGCGCATAGACGCAGGCCAACGACAGGATCACCCCACCGAGTGCCTCGACCATCGGCTCCAGGTGCCAGTAGCCGTACTGGAAGCGCGGGCTCTGTTCCCGCGCCACCAGTCGCAGCACCGACAATGACACCAGGGTCAGCGCGACGTCGACCAGGCTGTACACGCCGTCGAACAGGATGGCCTGCGATCCCACCAGCAGGCCACCGCTGAAGCCGACCGCGCTGACCGCGATGGTGACCCCGATCGAGAACTTCAGGATGCGTTGCTCGCGCGCGGTATCCATCGTTCGCCGAAGGGCCGACCGTCGCCGGTCAGGCCTTCAGGACCTCCACCTTGTACGAGGTCACGTCGCCGTCGTGCTCGATGATCAGCCCGTGCACGTCCGACTCGAAGCCCGGGAAGCGGGCATTCTGCTCGCGGGCGATGCGCAGCGACTGGATGATCGGCTCGTCGCTGTCGCCGAATCGCTCGCCCGGCATGATGGTGGGAATGCCCGGCGGGTACGGCACCAGCATGGTCGCTGCGACACGGCCACTGAGCTGCTCGATGTCGACCCGCTCGATCTCGCCCTTGACCAGGTGGTTGTAGGCATCGGCCGGGGTCATCACCGGCGTCGGCAGGTCCACGTACATCTCGCGCATCACCTTGGCCACCGAGAATTCCTGGTTGAACGCATGCAGCGCGTCGCACAGGTCGCGCAGGCCCCAGCCGGCATAGGCATTGGGATAGTCGGCGGCCAGCGAAGGCAGCGCCTGGCTCAGCGGCGCATTGCGGTCGTACAGTTCCTTGAATGCCATCAGTTCGGTGACCAGCGTGCTCCACTTGCCCTTGGTGATGCCCATCGAGAACAGGAACAGCACCGAGTACAGGTTGGTCTTCTCCACGGTGATGCCGCGGCCCCACAGGAACTTGCTCAGTACCGCTGCCGGGATGCCCAGCTTGCCCATGCTGCCGTCCATCGCCAGGCCCGGGGTCAGCAGAGTCACCTTGATCGGGTCGATCAGCACATAGTCGTCGACCAGGTTCTCGAAGCCATGCCAGTGCGCATCCGGCTGCAGGTACCACTCCTCGCGCTTGGCCACCAGCGGTGCCGGCGTATCGCCCTTGTCCAGGCTGCGCTCGACCTTGGTGGGCTGCCACACGCTGAACCACCAGTCGTCGCGGCCAAGGTCGTCACGCACGTGCAGCATCGCGCGGCGGAACGCGATCGCCTCGTCATGCATTTCCTGCACCAGCGAACGGCCGGCGTCGCCTTCCATCATCTTCGACGCCACATCACAGGCCGCGATCACCCCGTAATGCGGGCTGGTCGAGGTATGCATCATGAACGACTCGTTGAAGCGCTCGGCATCCAGGTCGCGCTGCGCCGAATTGCGCACATGGATCATCGATGCCTGCGAGAACGCGGCCAGCAGCTTGTGGGTGGAATGCGTGGTGAAGATGATCGCATCCTGCTCGCGCGGCTTGCCCTTGGCCATGCCGTAGTGGTTCTCGTAGAACGGATGGAACGCGGCATAGGCGTACCAGGCTTCATCGAAGTGCAGGAAGTCGACGGCGCTGCCGATCTCGTCGGCGATCTTCTCGGCGTTGTAGCACAGGCCGTCATAGGTCGAGTTGGTGACCACCGCGATGCGCGGCTTGGAGCCGGCCTGGTAAGCCTTGCTGGCCAGCGGGTTGGCGGCGATGCGCTGCTGCAGCGATTCCGGCGTGAACTGGTCCAGGCTGATCGGACCGATGATGCCGTGCGCGTTGCGGCTGGGGGTGAAGTACACCGGCACTGCGCCGGTCATGATCAGCGCGTGCAGCAGCGATTTGTGGCAGTTGCGGTCGACGAACACCACGTCGCCACGGGCCACCGTGCCGTGCCAGACGATCTTGTTGGCGGTGGAGGTGCCGTTGGTGACGAAGAAGGTATGGTCGGCACCGAAGTTGCGCGCCGCTTCTTCCTCGGCATCCTTGATCGGGCCGGTATGGTCGAGCAGCGAGCCCAGCTCCGGCACCGAGATCGACAGGTCGCTGCGCAGGGTGTTCTCACCGTAGAACTGGTGGAATGCACGACCGACCGGCGACTTGGTGAACGCCACGCCGCCGGCATGGCCCGGCGTGTGCCAGGAATAGTTCGACTCGGCCGCATGATGGATCAGCGCCTTGAAGAACGGCGGCAGCAGGTTCTTCATGTAGTCTTCGGCCGCGCGCATCACCTGCCGCGAGATGAAGCTCTTGGTGTCTTCGAACAGGAAGATGAAGCCGTGGATGTACTTGAGCAGCTTGCTCGGCACCTTCTCGATGGTGCGTCGCTCGCCGTACAGGAACACCGGCAGGTTGGCGCGGCGCGCGCTCTGCTCGCGCAGGAAGGCGGTCAGGCGCTGGAACTCGCCATCCACTTCTTCGCTGCCGTCGATCGAGATCAGTACCGCCGACGCTGCCACATAGGTGCGGGCACCGGCGCGGGCATCATCCAGGTTCAGGCCACACAGCACGCGCTGGTCGTTGCTGCGCAGCTCTTCCACCAGGGCGCGGATCAGGATGCCGCCGATGCGCGGCGACTCGTAGTCGTTGTCGATGACAATGACCGGATAGTCCAGGGACTTGAAGTACACGTTGATTCTCCTTGTCTAACTCAGGAACGCTGGGCGCCGGCGCTGATCGCCGAAGCCTCGCGGGCGCGCTGCCGCTGCTGGCGGCGCTCCTCGCTGAAGAAGGGATAGAACACGGTGATGAACAGCACGAACAGGAACGCGTACTGCACGATGGTTCCCGACGAGCCGTAGATCGCCCACAGGCAGTACACGACGGTCAAGCTGGTCAGGGTCCAGAACGCACCGGTATGGATGATCGTGTGCGAGCGTTCGACCACGAAGTAGCAGGCCACGCACGAGTAGATATAGGGCAGCAGGGTCAGCACCACCGCCGCCGATGTGATCACGTCGAACTGCGCAGACGCAGTTTCCGAGGTGGAGGTGACCAGCACCGCCAAGGTCATCAGCACGGCCACGATCAGCACGCCCTTGACCGGCACGTCATCCTTGTTGGTCTTGCTGAAGATGCTCGGGAACAGGCCGTCATCGGAGGCAGCCTTGGCGCTCTGTGCGGTCAGCAGGATCCAGCCACCCAGCGAACCGGCGGCACCGATGAAGGCGCACAGGCTGACCAGCGCACCGCCCCAACCGCCCACCGCCTTGGCCGCAGCCAGCGCGAACGGCGCATCGGAGGTCTGCAGCTCGCCGTTGGGCACCATGCCCATGATCACCGACGAGCTGGCGATATAAGCGATCGCGGCCAGGAACACGCCGGCCAGCGTGGCACGGGCCACGTTCTTTTCCGGGTTCTCGACCACACCGGCGGTCACCGAGGCCGACTCGACACCGATGAAGGCCCACAGAGTCAGTGCCGCGGCGCTGGAGATCGCGCCGAAGTTGGATTCACCGGACACGTTGTACGCGCCCTTGAAGATGTCGGCATCGAAGAAGAACCAGCCGAAGATGGCGATGCCCAGGATCGGCACCAGCGCGAAGCTGGTAGTGACCGTCTGCACCCGGCTGACGAAGGCCGGGCCGATCATGTTGGCGAAGCTCAGCGCCCACACCAGCACCAGCACCGCGATGCAGCGCACCAGCGGCTCGGACAGGATCGGGAAGAAGTAGCTGAAGTAGCCGACCGCCGCGATCGGGATGGCGACGTTGCCGATCCAGTTGGCGAACCAGTAGATGGTGTTGGTCTGGAAGCCCATGTACGGGCCGAACCAGTCACGCGCGTATGCGTACGGACCGCCCGCCTTCGGTGCCAGCTTGCCCAGCTTGGCGAACACGAACGCCAGCAGCAGCGCACCCGCAGTGGTGATCAGCCAGCCCCAGATCGAAGCGGTACCGATCTTGGCCAGGCTGGAGGGCAGCAGGAACACGCCTGAGCCCATCATGTTGCCGGCGACGAGGAAGGTGGCTCCGACCACCCCGATTTTCTTTGCTTCTGCCATGACAATCTCCTGTACTGGCATGAGCCCGGTGCGGCCGGGCGTGGGGACGGTTGCGCTGGCGTAACGCCGCTGGCGCTTACTTGATGAAGTTGTATTGCAGGCTGCCCTGCACCCGGACCGTGTCGCCGCGCGCGCCGCTCTGCTGTTCCAGGCGGCCGTAGAGCAGCTCCATGCCCATCGTCCACGACGGCGCCGGGCTCCAGATCAGGTTGAAAACGCCGTAGCGGCTCTGCCGGAATGCGTCGGCGGCCAATGCGGCGTTACGCTCCAGGGTCAGCTGGCCGAAGATCAGGTTCGAACGCCACAGCTCCGACCAGTAGTGGGTGTAACCCACGAATCCACCGTGCAGGTCCAGCGCATCCAGGCGCCCATCGGCACCGACCACGGCGTCCAGCCCGGAACCGGTCAGGTCGGCGGTGTAACGGCTGAGTCCGCGTCCGCCCAGCGCACCGAACAGCAACAGATCGCGCTCGCCCACCGAGGCCGAGCCGCTCAGCTGCAGGCCGCCGGCCATGCGCCGGTCGCGCTCGCCAGCGCCGTCGTAGGCCAGGCTGCGCGCCACCGCGCCCAGCTGGAGATGGCCCCAGTCACGCTCCATGCGCGCGGTCACGGTTACGTCCGGCAGACGGTTCACCGCAGCCCGCTCATCACTGGCACCGGCAAGTTCAGTCTTCGGATCCTCGGCCGCCACGGTCAGCGTGTTGCCCTTGCCCATCGCGAAGCTGTGGTGGATGCCGGCCACCAGCAGATAGCCGGCGCCGCCGGGCCCGGCGAAGTCCAGCGTGTCGGGCAGGCTGTCCGGGTCCATGAAGCTGGAGTAGCCATAACCGGCGTAGGTATTACCGAGCTGTCCATAGGCATGCCGCAGGCGGAATTCATAGCCGTCGCTGCTGCCGAAGAAGTCGTTCTCCAGATAGAAGCGCAGGTTGCCGTGCGTGGTCGGGCGCCGCGCCTCGAAGCTGAAGCGGGTCTGCTTGGCGTGGATGTTGAAGTTGGAGACATCGCGGTGGCTGCCGCCCACCGGCATCGAAGAGGGAATGAACTGGTCCTCGTCGCCGGCCGCGCGCGAATCGGCGATGGCATCCAGCTTGGCGTAGCCACCGATGCGGATCACCGTGTCGGTGCCGGGGATGGCAAAGAACCCCTTCAGATCGGGATCGGTCGGGCCTGCCGCACTGTCCGGTCGCGATGCGGCAGTGGACGGATCAGCGACCGAATCGCGCTGCGGCAGTACCGGCTGCGCCACACCCGGCACCTGGGTGCGATGGATCACATCGGAAGGGGCAGCGGAGGCAATCGGCGCCGTTGCAGGCACGGCTGTTGCCTGCGCAGGCGCAGCATCGCGCTGCTCCAGCCGGTCCAGCCGTTGCTGCATGCCTTCCAGCGCCTGGCGCATTGCGGCGATCTCACGCCGCAATGCCTGGGCATCCTCCGCATCACCCTGTTGGGCGTACGCCGGCGTGATCGCCAGTGCCCCCAGACACGCCAGACTCAGTACCGCCAAACGCATTGCATCCTCCCCGGACGAACACTCGCATCACGGTTCCGGAGCGCACGCATGCGCCGCCCTGGCTTCGCGTTGCCGTTGCTGGAAATGCGGGTACTGCGTCGACGACATCGGCCAGCCTGCGCGTGACAGGCAACAGGACGATGACACTGCCCCGCCTGCACCCATGTCGACTCCATCAAGGCCGCGCTGCCAGAGAGGTGGCGACCGCAGCGGTCTGGGTAACAAGCAGGGAGTGAGAGTGTCGTGAATGGCTGTGCCGTGCTGCCCGCATCGGGGCAGCCTCGGCGCGGCATCCATGGCGCGTTGACGCTGTATTCCATGCGTCAAAGGCTAGTCCACCTGTCGTTTTTGGCCTTGATTGGAATCAAGGCGCGATGCTTGATCTCAGTCACGATTCAGACGTGACCTCGAACAGGTCATGCGCAAGCGGTTGTGTTCGCCTGGGCACAGAACGCGACAGGCCCGCATGTCGCCATGCGGGCCCGTGGACTACGTCATCATTCCGGTACGGATCAACGCGGACCGAGCACCGTCGTCAGGTCGTCGCCCTGCGGCAGTCCGGCGCGGCGCTGCACCTGGCCCTGCGCATCCTGGAACAGGATGCCCGGCGTGCCCTGGAACCCCATCTCCAGCATCAGGACCTGGTTGGCATCAAGCTTGCCTGCGATCTCGCGGCTGATGCTCGGCAGCGCCTTGATACCGCCACGGTCGAACTGGTGTTCGTTCTCCAGCAGTGCCGCGCTCGGATCACGTGCGGCGAGGATGGCGGCGGCCTTGGCCGGGCTGTCCTCGCGGATCACGCCCACCATGATGTGGCGCAGCTGCACCTTGCCGGCGTCGACCCACGGACGGGCCGCCTCCCAGAACTTGTGGCAATACGGGCAATTGGCATCGCTGAAGGTATAGACCACGCGCGGCGCGTCGGCCTTGCCGTCACGCACCCAGGCGCTGGCTTCGAGCTTGGTCCACATCTTGGCCGACATCGGCGCGGCCACCAGCTTCTCCACCGCCTCGGCCGCGACATCATTGCCTTCGGCATCGAACAGGCTGCCCACCAGCACGTGCTTGCCATCGGCCGTGACATAGGCTGCGGCCGGCTGCTGACCGCCCACCACACCGGCGAAGCCGCGCAGGCCGCCCGGCGCATCGAATTCGGCGACAACTTCGAAGCCGTGCTTCTCGATGCCCTTCAACACCGCGGGGCGATCGCCCTTGGTAGCAGTGGTCGGCGCGCCTGCCGTCGGTGCGGCAGCGGTCTTGCCCGGCGGCGTCTGCGCCTGGCTGCAGGCGGCCAATGCCAGCATGACCGGCAGCAGGAGCACCGCCGGGGCGGTGCGCAGGGAAGTCGACAACATGGGAACTCCGTAGTGAGATGCCCGCGCAGGCTACCGCAGCCGACGCAGTTTGTGTTCAAGACCCGCCGTGGTCAGCTCGCCCAGGTGCAGTTCACGCAGGCGCCCATCGGCATCGAAGAAGAGTGTCGAGGGGTAGGCCTGCACACCCAGTGCTGTTGAAGCGGCCGCGTCATCGTCCAGCAACACGTTGTCCAGCATCAGTCGCTCACCGGCAAGAAAACCCCGGACCTCATCCAGGGTTTCGCCCTGATTGAGGAATACGAACTGCACGTTGCCATGTGCCTGCTGTGCTGCTGCGAGCACCGGCATCTCCCGTCGGCAGGGGCCGCACCATGTGGCCCACAGGTTCAGCACCACCGGCCTGCCCCGGAACTGCTGCAGATCAACCGCTCCGCCCTGCAGGTCCGCGACCTGCAGCGTCGGCAATGGCATCTGCCGCTCCTGCCAGGCCGACAGCAGCTGACCACCAGCGGCCCAGAGCAGCACACCCACCAGTGCGCTTGTCAGTACCGGTGCACGCAACTGACGCCACGGCCGCAGACGCCATGATCCCCACGCCAGCCCGGCCACCAGCACCACCGTCAGGTGATAGCCACCATCGGTGACCTGCAGAATGCTCCAGGGCTCCGATCGATAGAGCGCGAAATTCAGCGCAACAAAACTGATACGACCACACAGCAGGCCGATCAGCAGCATGTCCAGCACCATGCTTGCTGCCGACGGCAGCGGCATTCCCACTGCCCTGCGCGGCCAAAGACGGGCAACGATCATGGCCAGCAACGTGCACATGAGGATCAACACCACCGGCATCGGTACCGGTCCAACACTCGACATCAGCCCACCTGTTCAAGTTCCACTTGCCTGCATGGTCAAAGCGTCGCGCCCAGGTTGCAAGCGCTCGCCCGCCACCTGTCATCAGGCCGCACTCCGCCCCAACTGCATGCCGGGGGGCGTCTGCAGGCCACGCAGGCTTCCGGCCACCGACGGCATCAACGGTCGCTCCCGCCGCTTGCAGTTGACGTGGCGACGATAGTTGGCCGGTGTCATGCCCACGATGCGGAGGAACAGACGCCGGAAAGCGCTCTGATCAGCGTAGCCCACACCCCAGGCCACCTCTTCGATGCCTGCGCCCTGCTGCAGCAGGGTCTGCGCCTTGGCAATGCGCAGCCGCTGGCAGTATTCGATCGGCCGCAGACCGGTCGCCCGGAGGAAGCGCCGCTGCAAGGTTCGCGGTTCCAATCCGGAAACTTCGCAGATTGCGGCCAGCGTGGCCCCTCGTGCCGCAGTGGTATGCAGCCAGCGCTGGGCCTTCAGTACGTCGCGGTCACCGTGGGCGAAGTTGGCACTGAAACGCTCAAGATCCTGCTGGATCCCCGCGGGCACGACGATCCCGAGCTGTTGCGCGACCGCGCTCGCCACGCCCTGCCCGTGCAGCCGGTACAGCAGACGCAGGCCGAGGAACCGCCAGGCCTGCGATCCACCAACGGTCAGCAGATCACCATCGTCGACCAGCGCCCGCTCACTGGGGACCCAGCTCACCGCCTGCGCCTGCAACCCTGGATGTCGCCCCAGATCGGGGCCGCTGACCGTTCTTCCGGCCAGCAGTCCCGCACGGGCCAGCACACCAACCCCATCGCTCGCGGCAGCCAGCAGGCTGCCACCGTCATAGTGGGCCCGCAACCAGTCCAGCAGGACCTCCTCGGCGCGCAGGCAGGCTCCAGGGCTGATCTGGCCGGGAACCGCGATTACCGCAGGAATGGCGGCGTCAAGCATTTCAGCACCCGCGATGCGATGTACACCGGTCTGGCTGGCGGGCACGATCCAGCGGGTGACAAGCACACGCTTGAACGGTCGGCGCTGCTGCTGGGCCAGGCGGTTGGCGACATGGGCCATTTCGGCCAGCACCGAGGCGGCGGAGGGGTCCCCTCCCGGGTACTCGACCACCGCAACCTCGACGAATGCTTCGTTCCTGACTCCCTCCACAGACCACCTCCTCGGTTCGTTGCAGGCCATCGAACGGCCGGTTCAGGCGAAGGGTAGGAACAGGCCCATCTGCGGGGCTATGAAGAAAGTTGCAAAGTGGGCTGAATGCGCGCGGCGGGCTGAAGCCTTGACTCTAGACCAGACTCCAGGCTTCACAATGATCGGCAGGATCCGCTGGAAAACTGCCATGAACATTGGACAACTGGCCCGCCAGGCAGGCGTGCCGATCGATACGGTCCGCTATTACGAGCGGCAGCAGCTGCTGCCGACAGCGGCGCGCTCGGCTGGCGGCTACCGCATCTTCGGCGAGCCGGACCTGCGCCGGTTGCGCTTCATCCGCCGCGCCAAAGCGCTGGGCTTCAGCCTCGAGGAAATCGGCGAGCTGCTGGCGCTCAGCGATCACCACCGGCAGGACATGGGAAGCGTGCGCGACACCGCCCAGGCCCGCCTGCAGGACATTGCACAACGGATGGCCGAACTGCAGCGCATGCATACCGCGCTTTCGCAGCTGGTCGATGCATGCCCCGGTCACGGCACGCTCGACCAATGCCCGATCCTGGCGGCGCTGACCGACGACAACGCATAGACATCCCTGGCGCAGATCGGCATTGCAACGCACGTGAAGAAAAGTGCAACAAATGCTTGCCAACCCCCTGGGGCAAGGCTATTATTTCGCTCCTCAGCGACGTGGGGCCATAGCTCAGCTGGGAGAGCGCCTGCATGGCATGCAGGAGGTCAGCGGTTCGATCCCGCTTGGCTCCACCAATCTTTCGGCATTAGGCCGTCGAAAGGTCGCTAAAGAACATTGATGAGAATTGCGTCCCCATCGTCTAGAGGCCTAGGACATCACCCTTTCACGGTGGCGACCGGGGTTCGAATCCCCGTGGGGACGCCACTCATCACGAACAACGAGGACCCGGCCGATAACCGGGTCTTTTTTGTTCACCGCCTACCGGCATTCAGGTTGTGGCGTTGCGGTTCCCCTGCCCTTGTGGCGACGGTTGAACCGGAACGAAAAAAGTTTAAAAAAAGCTTCCACAAACGTGAACACGCAGGTATGATAGGCGGCTCGGTAACACGGGGCCATAGCTCAGCTGGGAGAGCGCCTGCATGGCATGCAGGAGGTCAGCGGTTCGATCCCGCTTGGCTCCACCACTTTCGACATTAGGCCGTCGAAGGTTCTACAACTTGAAGTTTTTCGTGCGTCCCCATCGTCTAGAGGCCTAGGACATCACCCTTTCACGGTGGCGACCGGGGTTCGAATCCCCGTGGGGACGCCAGTTTCAAAACGGACTCTGCTCCCGGCAGATCATCCGGAGTTTCATGGGGCCATAGCTCAGCTGGGAGAGCGCCTGCATGGCATGCAGGAGGTCAGCGGTTCGATCCCGCTTGGCTCCACCACTTCGACATTAGGCCGTCGAAGCGTCTACAACTTGAAGTTTTCGTGCGTCCCCATCGTCTAGAGGCCTAGGACATCACCCTTTCACGGTGGCGACCGGGGTTCGAATCCCCGTGGGGACGCCAATTCTTGAAAACCCTGGCTTCGGCCGGGGTTTTTCTTTGCCTGCGAATCCCCGGAACGCCCTATCCACGCATGGCGTGGACCTACCGGACTCTGCAGTAGATCCATGCCATGCGTGGATGGCATCACCTCCGCTGCACCTCAGAACCGGCGATACATCCCGATCGACGCCGGTGCTGTCGGCGCAAAACCAAACTGCGCGTACAACCGGTGTGCTTCACCATCGGCCAACAGGCTGACGTATGCCGATGGCGGCAGATTCGCCTGCATCCAGCCATCCAGGCGCCGCATCACTTCCTTGCCCAGGCCCTGACCCTGCAGGCGCGGCAGCACCGCGATATCGCAGACCTGCAGGTGGCACCCACCATCGCCGACGATGCGGCCCATCGCTACCAGCTCATTGCCCTGGTAGGCACACACGCCATACAGGGTGTTGGGCAGCGCCCGCGTCGCCGCCTCGTGGCTCTTGGCGCTGAGGCCGGCCAGCACGCGCAGCCGGCAGTAGTCTTCAACCGTGGGGACAGCCTCGCGGAACTGGCAGCTGACGGAATCATTCATGCGGTATCTCCCTGTAGGTCGGGCTATCCTGCCGCATCCACGTCGCAGCGAGTGCGACCCAGGCCTGCAGAGTTCCCATGTGCTATTCCGCCCTGATCCGCGCCGACTACGCCACGCTGGTCCGCGAGTTCGGTGCCATCCTGTCGCTGGAGGAGTTCGCCGAACTGTACGCGCACGACCCCGGCAAGAAGCGACCGAAAACTCCGAAAGCAATGGATGACGGCTTTGCCGGCGCGCGCACCGGTCAGGGCCGCGACATCGTCGCGAAGATCCAGCACTGGCACGCACTGGAACGCCAGGATCTGGAGACGGAGCTGGCCCGCCAGCGCGAGCGCCGCGATATTGCCCATGCAACGCTCGCCACCCGCCCCACCCAGAAGGCACGCAACGACCTGCGCGTGGCCGGCAACCGCATCGAGCGCGCCCAGGCCCGGCTCGAAGACCTGCACCGGGTCCAACTGCTGCCGCGCGACAACCGCATTTTCCCCGGTACCTACGCGCCGGTGATGGTCAGCGAGAACGGCCGCCGGGTGATCAAGCCGATGCGCTACCAGTGCCGGCTGCCCGACAAACCGGCACGCAACGACGTGCTCTATCCCGGCACCTACAACGCACGACGTGACAGCCTGGAAGGCTATTGGCGCGGCGCGTTCGGCCTTCGCCACGGCGTTGTGTTGGTGCGGGCGTTCTATGAGCACGTGCCACGCCACGCCATCGCAGGGCGCGCGCTTGGCGCCGCGGAAAAGGAACAGGATGTGGTGCTGGAGTTTCGCCCCGACCCGCCCCGCGACCTGCTTCTGGCCTGCCTTTGGGCGGAATGGGAGGGACCGGAAGGACGCCTGCTCTCGTTCGCCACGATCACCGATACCCCGCCACCCGATGTCGCCGCGGCCGGTCACGATCGCGGCGTGATACCGATCCGCAGGGAGCATCTCGATGCGTGGCTCAATCCCGATCCGGACAACCTGGCCGGGCAGTACCGCATCCTCGACGACCGCGAGGACATCCGCTACGTGTACGAGGAGGCCGGCTGAAGCGCCGTTCTCACGCCGTTGCGCTGGAACGGCCCACCGCACGGGTCAGCGCCCGGGTCAGATCCGCCGACAGATACGGCTTGACCAGCAGTATTCCGGCCAGCATCGACTCGGGCAGCTGCTCAGCCAGCATCCCGGTGGCGAGCACGAACGGTACGCCACGCGCCGACAATGCTGCCGCCACTGGCTCGCTGGTCTCATTGCGGGCCAGGCGATAGTCCAGCAGGGCCACATCCGGGGCCGAGTCTTCCAGCATGCGCAATGCTTCAGCCACGCTCGCCGCCAACCCGACCACGGTCGCGCCGGCATGCACCAGCTGCATCTGCAGCAGGGCCGCACTCATCTCGTCGTTCTCGACCACCAGCACCCTCAGGTCCTGCAACACTGTCATCGGCTATGGCTCCTGGAGGCATTCAAGCCGGCGCAGTATAGCCATCACAGAGCCGATGCCGACAGGAAACGCCCCGATCTGCCTTGCCCCTATGAAAGCCCTGCCCTCCTCGGTTACACTCACGCGCTGCCTGCCGGTGTGGCGGAATGGTATACGCAGCTGACTCAAAATCAGCCGGGGGTGACCCCATGAAGGTTCGAGTCCTTTCACCGGCACCACAGCATCAAAGGCCAGGTCCACGACCTGGCCTTTTGCTTTTCCAGGCGATGCATGCCCCTGTGGCCGCTCCGGCGTCACTGCATTGACGCATAACTGCGACCGCTGACAGCGTTGTCGCTAGACGCAGCGCACACTTTTCTTGCCAGCCTCACGTACATCTGCCTATCGTGATCCCGCCGGATCCGGGGGCGGGGGAATGCATGACGCTGCGTGCTGCACTGTTTTTTCTGGTCACGCACGCACTCGTCATTGCCTTGGTCGGCCCGCAGGACCCTGTCGGCTCCTACCTGTTGCTGATCACCGCCCCCCTGCTGGCCGCACTGGCCTGCGTGCGGCGCGCTCGTGCCAGCCAGGCGGCCTGCAAGTGGCGGCTGCTCGGCGCGGCCGTCGGCCTGTTCTCACTTGCCCTGCTTGCCCTGCTGTACCGCAATGTGGCCGGCCTCGCCCCTGCGCAGATGACCGCCTCAACACTGATCCTGTACGTGTTCTACCGGATCCCCCTGACCTACGTAGCTGCAAGCCCGGGCGGCGGGAACCGCTTCATCCGTGCGGTGGACCTTGCGATCATTGCCCTGCTTTGGCTGCTGTACTACCTGCATACGCGGGCCATGGCGCCTCTCAACACCGCGCTGTGGACGCAGTGCCTGAACACCATGAGCAGCGTGCAGAACAGCCTGGTGTTCTGCTTCGCGCTGATCCGTTTCCTGGCCGAGGACAATCCCGACCGCCGCGATTTCTTCCGCACACTTGCGATCTACGCGCTGGGCTACTTCCTGCTGGCGCTCTACATCAACACCTACCAGCCGCAGACACCTGACGGCAGCTGGGGCGACCTGCTGATCAGCGGGCTGTTCGTGCTGCTGGCCGTCCTGGCCGGCAGCCACCGCCGCCACCCGGCAGTGGAGGTATCCCGCAGCCTGCGGCGCATCGTCGATGCCGGCGTACCACTGATGCTGCCCTTGCTGCTGATGATGGTGGCGCTGCTGGTCGCGCGCCTGCAGCCAAGCCTGGCCATGGTAGGTTTCATCGGTGCGATGCTGGGTTACGCCCTGCGCAGCATGCTGAGCCAGATCGAGATCCAGCGCCAGCGCGATGAACTGGAAACGCTGGCGCGGCGCGATCCACTGACCGGGCTGGGCAACCGGCGCAGTTTCGATGAGTCGCTGGATGGCGCCCACCGCCGCGCGCGCCGCCAAGGCCAGGGCCTGGCGGTACTGATGATCGACATCGACCACTTCAAGCGGCTGAACGACACCTACGGGCACCCGGAAGGCGATCGGCGCCTGCGTGCCGTCGCCGGCATCCTCGACGGCTGCCTGCAGCGCGGTGACGACCTGCTGGCCCGCTACGGCGGCGAGGAGTTCATTGCAGCCCTGCCATCGCCCGAGGCGATGCACGCGCTGCATCTGGGCGAACGCCTGCGTGCCGCGGTCGAAAGCGCCGCACTGCCCGCTGCCGAGGGCCATGTGACCATCAGCGTGGGCGTGGCCTGGCAGTCCGCCAGCGATGAGTACGCGCCCGGAGACCTGGTCGGCCGTGCCGACCAGGCCCTGTACCGGGCCAAGCATGCCGGGCGCAACCGTGTGCACCTTGCCTCGGCCATGCAGCCCTCTGGCGAACCTGTCGGCCCGCGCGCCTAGACGACCCGCAGGGCTGCCCCTCCATGCAGATGCCCTGCGCCGTCCTGCACCCGGAAACCGGCGACGGTCTGCAGCAGCTGTGCCGACTGCTCTTCCATGCTGCGCGCCGCCGCCGACGCCTCCTCCACCAGGGCAGCGTTCTGCTGCGTGCCCTGGTCGATCAGGTCAACCGCGTGGTTCATCTGCTGGATGTCGTCGCTCTGCTGCTGCGAGGCCGTGCTGATCTCGGTCATCAGATCGCTGACCCGGCGGACGTTGGTCACGATCTCGTCCATGGTGCGGCCCGCGCTTTCCACCTGGGCGGTGCCGGCCCCCACGTTGGCCACCGACTCATCGATCAGATGCTTGATTTCCTTGGCGGCACTGGCCGAGCGCTGGGACAGCTCGCGGATCTCGGTGGCGACCACGGCAAATCCACGGCCATGTTCACCCGCGCGCGCGGCTTCCACCGCTGCGTTCAACGCCAGGATATTGGTCTGGAACGCGATGCCGTCGATCACGCCGATGATGTCGACGATGCGCCGCGAGGACGCGTTGATGACCGCCATCGTCTCGACCACTTCATGCACCACACTGCCGCCGCGCGCAGCGACATCGGCGGCTCCGCCGGCCAGCTGGCTCGCCTGGCGCGCGTTGGTGGCGGTGCGCTGCACGGTCTCGGCCAACCCCTTCATCGACACCGCGGTTTCCTCCAGCGAGGCCGCCTGCTGCTCGGTGCGCTGCGACAGGTCGCTGTTGCCTTGCGCGATCTCGGTCGCACCCACCGCAATGGTGTCGGCAGCGAACTTGATCTGGCCGATGATCGCGGCCATCGCCTCGACCAGCGAATTCACGCCCTCGCACAGTTCGGCGATGGAACCCTGCTTGTCGGCCATCGCCACGCGCCGGGTCAGATCACCCTGCTTCGCGGCGGCCACCACCTCGCGGGTCTGCGCCACGGCGCGCTGCATGGCCTGGTTTTCATGCACCTGTGCGGTGATGTCGGTGGCGTACTTGACGACCTTGAACGGCTTGCCGTTGAGGTCGAGGATGGGGTTGTAGGAGGCCTGGATCCAGACCTCGCGCCCGCCTTTGCCCAGGCGTCGATACTGCCCGGCGTCATATTCGCCGCGCCCGAGCTTCTCCCAGAAACGGCGATATTCGTCGCTGCTGCGGTGGCCTGGCTCGACGAACAGCGAGTGGTGCTGTCCACGCACCTCATCGAGGCCGTAGCCGGTGACTTCGAGGAAGTTCTCGTTGGCCGAGAGAATGCGCCCGTCCATGCTGAATTCGATCACCGCCTGCGACTTGCCGATCGCTGCCAGCTGCCCGGCCGAATCGGCCGCCTGCAGCTTCTGCGCGGTGATGTCGGTGGCGAACTTGACCACCTTGTACGGCCGTCCCTGCCGGTCCAGTACCGGGTTGTAGGAGGCCTGGATCCAGATCTCGCGCTGGCCCTTGCCGAAGCGGCGGTATTGCCCGGCGTCATACTCGCCACGTCCCAGCCGCGCCCAGAAGTCGCGGTACTCGGCGCTGCGCGCATGCTCCGGATCGACGAACAGAGCGTGGTGCTTGCCCTGGATTTCCTCCAGCCGATAGCCCATCGCCTGCAGGAAATTGTCGTTGGCCTGCAGGATGGTGCCGTCGAGCGCGAACTCGATGACGGCCTGCACGCGGTGCAGCGCCGCGACCTGCGCCTCGAGTTCGGCACGGTCGGTCGCTGCCGGTTCGGTGCCGGTGCGGTGCTGCGGGGCCAGGACGCCCAGCAGGGCACGCCACGGCGACCAACGGGTATGCAGCTCGACCGGCGCCTGCGCGCCCGCCGTGAAGCCTGGAATGAGCATTGTCTGATCCTCGGTGTCCGACAAAGGGTTGCGACCCGACGGGCGGGATGCCCGGCGGCAACTTCAGTTGCTAAGGACTACAGGTGCCGGCAGGCACCTCTCGAGCGGCTGGCAAGAACGTCTGGTGCGGGTGCGATCGGCATCTGGGAGCGGCGGAACACACAGCGCGGGCCGCCCATCGGGGGCAGCCTGGGGTCCTGCAGCGGGCGACTGGAGCGGGATCCAGAGGGGATATCGGCGATGCCGTCGGCCGCTTTAGCGGGATTCCGCGACGTCCGTCGCAACTCCGTGCATTGCAGCAGGAAGGCGATAGATGATCGTCGTGTACTTCACGCCCTGCTCACGTGCTACAGGCTGTCCACCGAGGGACTCAGCAAGCGAACGGCTGGACCGGTTCTGCTCGGCCACCGGATAGCGGAACGCCGCGCATGACAGCCGCTGCGACGCCGAAGACCACACCGCCGCCACCGCTTCCCGCCCATAGCCATGGCCATGCATTGCTTCAGCGATCCAGATACCCAGTTCGGGCTCTGCATCACCGGTGCGATGCAGGCCGGCCAGTCCCAGGAACACGCCATCCTCGCGCCTGCGGATCACGAACGTAATGTCGGTCCCATCGGTGATGGTGGGCAGCCACGTTCGCCAGACAGCAGCAAACGCCTCGTTCGACGGCGGCGGCTCGAAGGACATGTAGCGGGTCAGCCCGGGGGTGATTCCCGCAAATGCCTCGTCGGCGTCACCGGGCGTGAATGGCCGGAGGTGCAGCCGCGGACTGTCGATGGTCCAGTCGTCGGATGTCATGTTCTGCATTGCCTGAGCGCTGGGTACAGCATCGCTCAGCAGAAGGATGCAGCTCAAGGCAAAAAGGTTTACATGACCAATGCGGGATTCCGCGGCAGGAGAATATGACCAGCATGAAGGTCCCGCAGGATGCTCATCGACATGGAGATCGCATGTTCCCTCGCTTTGCCAGCCTTCTCTTCCTGGCCGTGTGCAGCAGCAGCGCGCTGGCCAACGACACCGCCTATCGACCCGCCTTCCACCCGGACCAGCTGAAGGGACCGCCCGCAGGGCGCCCGAACGAAGTGCTGGTGCTGGGCAGCCCGCACCTGTCCAGCCTGCCGGAGACCTTCACGCCGGCGATGCTGGAACCTCTGCTGCAGCGTCTGGAAGCCTGGCGGCCCACCGCGATCGCAGTGGAGAACCTGTCCGGCCTGCAGTGTGACTTCATGCGCCGCAATCCGGCCCGCTACGCCGAGAGCGTAGCGGACTACTGCGTCGATCCGGCACCGGCGCAGGCCGCCACCGGCCTGGACGTGCCCGGCGCCAACGTGGAGATGGAACGCCTGCTTGCGGATTGGCCGAAGGCGCCAACCGCTGCCCAGCGACGCCGATTGGCCGCAGTGTTCCTGGCTGCGGGCGAGAGCAGCTCGGCAGTCGTCCAATGGCTGCGGCTGCCCAGGGAAGAGCGACGTGCCTCGGACAGCCTGACACCGGAGCTGGTGCAGTTCCTCGACACGCGCATGGCACGCCGCAACGAGGCCGGCCTGGTGGCCGGCGTCCTCGCCGCGCGCCTGGGGCTGGAGCGGCTGTGGGCGGTCGACGACCACACTGCGGATTCGCCTACACCGGAATCGCAGCAGAAGGCCTACGCTGCCGCCATACGCGGTGCCTGGGACAATTCCTTCGTCAAAGCGCGCAGGGCGGCCGATGAACGACTGGAAGCCAATCTTGCTCAACCGGATGGGTTGCTCGCGATGTATCGCGCCTACAACGCACCCGAGGCCGCGATGCTGGCCTTCAACAGCGATTTCGGCGCGACGCTCGTCGAACCCTCGCCGGAAGGCTTCGGCCGCAACTACGTGGGCTACTGGGAAACCCGCAACCTGCGCATGGTCGCCAACATGCGCGACGTGCTCGGCCAACACCCGGGCACCCGCATGCTCACCATCGTTGGTGCCTCGCACAAGGGCTACTACGAGGCCTACCTCAACCAGATGCACGATGTGCAGCTGGTCAGTGCGGACGCAGTATTGCGTTGACGGGATGGGTGCCGGCCACCTGCCGGCACTATCCTGCAGGGCCCCATCCGCAGGTGCCCGCATGCTCAAGGTCATCGCCGAAGACTTCATCCATCCCGATGCCGTGGACACCGTGCTTCCGCTGTACCGGGAACTGGTCGCGTGCACGCAGCGCGAGCCGCTCTGCCTTGGCTATGAACTGTTCGTGGACCAGAAGGATCCCGGGCATTTCGTCTTCATCGAGCAATGGCCGGACCGCGCCGCCCTGGACATCCATTGCGCCAGCGAGCATTTCCAGCGGCTGGTGCCGCAGATCAATGCCTTCCAGCGCGCGCCATGCCGGTTCCTGCTGATGGATGCTGCGCCTCTGTAGCGCCGGCATCAACGCGACCGTGATCCCGGCGACTGTGCCGCCACAGCATCAGGCTGGCCGCCATCGTGCACGCCAGGGTCAGGGCCAGCAGCGCCACCACGCTTCCCTGCAGCACCGGCAGCATTGCCTGGGCCAGACGATCATCACGCACCTCCTCCAGCCGCAGCCAGGCGGCCAGGGTCAGGCACCAACCGACCATGGCCGGGGCGAAGGTGCGCACCGTCATCGGGTTCCAGACATGCATGGGATCACCTGTACGAGAGGAGGTGGGCGGAGTATTCGCGCCCGCCTTCTCACTGGATGAGATCAACCCTCGGCCGCGTCGATGTCATCGCCTGGTAGCTCGCTGGCTTCGCCCTGCACCTGCACGTTGTTGCGGCCCATCGCCTTGGCCCGGTAACACTGGGCATCGGCCGCGGCCACCGCCTGGTCCACGCTCATCCCGCCGGCCAGCGGCGCGATGCCGATGCTGGCCCCTACCCGCAACCGGTTCTGGTCCCACGGAATCGACAGCGACGCCAGGGTGTGCAGCAGCTCACCGCCAATGCGGGCTGCGCGACGCGGCGTACAGCCGGACAGGATCACCGCGAACTCATCGCCGCCCAGCCGCGCCACCACATCCGAATCGCGCACCCCGTGACGCAGAACGCTGGCCACCGCCCACAGCACCGCATCGCCAGCCAGATGGCCCCAGGTATCGTTGATCGGCTTGAACCGGTCCAGATCGATGTACATCAGCGACGCGGCCTGGCCGGTACGTTCAACGCGGGTGATCGCCTGCTGCAGATGCACCTCGAAGCCACGGCGGTTGCTCAGTTCGGTCAGCGGATCGATCTCGGCCAGATGACGTGCCTCGCGCTGGCGGGCACGCTGCTGGGTATCGTCGCGCAGCACCCAGACCGCGCCGCGAACGTGGCCCTCGTCATCGCGCAACCAGGCGCGGGTGAGGTCCACCGGCACCGTGGCGGTACCCTGGCGCAGCAGCAGGTCGGCATGCAGGTCCACCGCGTTGCTTTCCGGATCCAGCAGTACCGACACGTCCAGCACCGAACCCGGCGCGTACTCGGTGGTCAGCGCCAGCACATCCTGCACCTTGTGCCCGGCCAGCGACAACGCGCCGTCACCGGCCAACGTGCGTACGGCGGCGGCATTGGCGTAGTCGATACGGCCATCGAGGCTGACGCTCAGCACCAGGTCGGCTACCGCGTCGAGGGTGATGCGGCTGCGCTGCTCGCTCTCGAACAGCCGCTGCTCGCTGCTGCGCTGGGCGGTGATGTCCTGGATCTGCGACACGAAATGCAACGGCTCGCCATGCTCGTTGCGCACCAGCGAGACCGACAACCGGGCCCAGATCACCTTGCCATCGCGATCAAGATAGCGTTTCTCCAGGTGGTAGTGGCTGCGCCGCCCGGCCAGCAGGTCCTGCACCAGGGCCAGGTCGGTCTGCAGGTCATCGGGATGGGTCAGGCGCTGGAAATCCACCTGCAGCAGCTCTTCCCGCGGATAGCCGAGGATCCGGCACAGCGCATCGTTGACGTCCAGCCATCGCCCTTCCAGCGACACCAGCGCCATGCCCAGCGCAGCCGAGGTGAACGCACCGGCGAACTTCTCCGCGGACAAGCGTGCCTCGGCCCTCGCCTGCAGGATCTCGGTGATGTCGATGGCCATGCCGACATAGCCGATGCGTGCACCGTCGGCACCGTCCATGCGGCTGATCGACAGGCGTACCTGGCGTGGCTGGCCGTCCTTGCGCAGCAGCGTCCATTGCCGCGAATAGGTCTGGCCATCGGCACGCGCACTGAGTGCCTCGAACACGCCTGGCAGATGGCCATCGGCATCGGCCAGCGGTCGCAGCCAGGCGTTCAATTCCTGCGGATCGTGGAAGGCATCCAGCCGGCGCTGGCCAACCACCTCGGCCGCGCTGTAGCCCAGCAGACGTTGCGCGCCGGTATTGAACAGGGTGATGGTGCCATCGGTATCGGTGGCGATCACCGCCACCTCATCGGAGGCATCGACCACAGCCTGCAGGCGTTGACGGGTCTCGGCCGCATCATGGCGGGCCTGCTGCAGTTCGGTCACGTCGGCATGCGCGCCGGCCATCCACAGCGGCCGGCCCTGCCCGTCCCATTCGAAGACGCGGCCACGGTCCTGGATCCATATCCACTGGCCGTTCTTGTGGCGCATCCGCAGCAGGCACGCGTAGTTGTCGGCGCGTCCCTCGAAGTGCTCGTCCAGTGCCGCGTCGGACAGCGCTATGTCATCGGGATGGACCAGCTTCAGGAAGGTCTTCTGGCAGATCGGCTCCAGCTCTTCCAGGCGGTAACCGACAATCTCGGCCCAGCGCGCATTGACCCGCATCTCGCCGGTCTGCACGTTCCATTCCCAGGTGCCCGCAGCGGTGCCATCGATGATCATCGCCAGCCGCCGACGCTCTTCGGCCAGCTCCTGCAGGCGACGCTCCAGCAACCCGTTGCCGTTGGTACGCTGGCCCGCCATCAACGCTCCCTCCGGCCCGCGCAGGCAGGCGTTGGCCGCAGCAATGCGCTGCAGCGTGCACCGAAGACGACGGGTCGTGCTGGCGTCATGGCCCTCCCCAGCGACAGCGGGGGGGCCGAACGCCTCCCCTCCAGCGCAAGTGTGCGCAATCACGGGGAAAACCGACAAGTCCCCCGCCGCGGATCAACCGTGACGGGGGGCACGAACCTCAGCCGCGCTTGGCCCGGGCGAAGGCCTCGGCCAAGGCGTTGTTGGCCGGCGGCGCCGACTGGGCGGGCCGTCCGCTGTTGCCCTGGCCACGGTTCGGCCCGCGGTTCTGCCCGCCTGCGTCGCGGCGCGGCCCCTGGCCCTGCCCGCGCTCCTCACGCTGGCCCGGGCGGCTGGTGGCCTGCCCCGGGGTGTCGTCCAGGCGCCGGGTCAGCGCGATGCGCTTGCGCGGTACATCCACTTCCAGCACCTTCACCTTGACGATGTCGCCGGCCTTGACCACGTCGCGCGGGTCCTTCACGAAGGTGTCGGACAGCGCCGAAATGTGGATCAGGCCGTCCTGGTGCACGCCGATATCGACGAAAGCACCAAAGGCCGCCACGTTGCTGACCACGCCTTCCAGCACCATGCCCTCGCGCAGGTCCTTGATGTCCTCCACGCCTTCGGCGAAGCGCGCGGCCTTGAACTCCGGACGCGGGTCGCGGCCCGGCTTCTCCAGTTCCTTCAGGATGTCGCGCACGGTCGGCACGCCGAAGGTGTCATCGGTGAACTGCTCGGCCTTCAGTCCGCGCAGGAAGCTGCCATCGCCGATCAGCGCCTTGATCGGGCGCGCGGTGCTGGCGACGATGCGCTCGACCACCGGGTAGGCTTCCGGGTGCACCGCCGAGGCATCCAGCGGTTGGTCACCGTCAGCGATGCGCAGGAAGCCGGCGCACTGCTCGAAGGTCTTCTCGCCCAGGCGCGCGACCTTCAGCAGGTCCTTGCGGCGCTTGAACGGGCCGTTGTCGTCACGATGCCGCACGATGTTCTCGGCCACCGTGGCCGACAGGCCGGACACGCGCGACAGCAGCGCGGCCGAGGCGGTGTTCACGTACACGCCCACGGCATTCACGCAGTCCTCCACGCGTGCGTCCAGCGCCCGCGCCAGGCGGTACTGGTCCACATCATGCTGGTACTGGCCCACGCCGATCGCCTTGGGCTCGATCTTGACCAGCTCGGCCAGAGGGTCCTGCAGGCGGCGGGCAATCGACACCGCGCCACGCAGCGACACGTCCAGGCCAGGGAATTCCTTGGCCGCAAATTCAGACGCCGAATACACCGAGGCGCCTGCCTCGCTGACCACCACCTTCTGCAGCTTCGGGTTGCCAGCGGCCTTGATCGCTTCACCGGCCAGCTTGTCGGTTTCGCGGCTGGCGGTGCCGTTGCCGATCGCGATCAGTTCAACGTTGTGCTTCGCGCACAACTGCTTGATCGTCTGCAGCGACTGGTCCCACTGGCGGCGTGGCTCGTGCGGGTAGATGGTGTCGGTGGCCACCAGCTTGCCGGTGGCATCGACCACGGCGATCTTGCAGCCGGTGCGGATGCCCGGGTCCAGCCCGAGCACGGTCTTCGGGCCGGCCGGTGCGGCCAGCAGCAGATCCTTCAGGTTGTCGCCGAACACCGCAATGGCTTCGGCCTCGGCCTTTTCGCGGGCCTGGTTGAACAGGTCCAGCAGCAGATGGGTGTGCAGCTTGGCGCGCCAGGTCAGGCGGCAGGCGTCCAGCAGCCAGCGATCGGCGGCACGCCCCTGGTCGGCAATGCCGGCCCTGCGCGCCACGCGTCCTTCGGCGTACTGGTGACCGGCTTCGGCATCGCTGCCCGGGTCCAGCTCCAGGAACAGGATCTCTTCGCGGCGAGCACGGAACAGCGCCAGCAGCCGGTGCGAGGGAATCTTCGCCAGCGCTTCGGCATGCTCGAAATAATCCCGGTACTTGGCACCCTCGGTTTCCTTGCCCTCGGCCACGCGGGCGCGGATCACGCCGGTGTCGCCCAACCAGGTGCGCAGCTCGCCGACCAGCGCGGCGTCTTCGCCCCAGCGCTCCATCAGGATCGCGCGCGCGCCTTCCAGCGCGGCCTTGGTGTCGGCCACGCCCTTGTCGGCATCGACGAAGGTGGCGGCGAAGACCTGCGGATCCTGCGTCGGGTCGACCAGCAGGCCATCGGCCAGCGGCTCCAGGCCGGCCTCGCGGGCGATCTGGGCGCGGGTGCGGCGCTTGGGCTTGTACGGCAGGTACAGATCTTCCAGGCGGCTCTTGGTATCGGCCGCCAGAATGTCGTTGCGCAGTTCGTCGCTGAGCTTGCCCTGTTCGCCGATGCTTGCCAGCACCGCCGCGCGGCGTTCCTCCAGCTCACGCAGATAGGTCAGGCGTACTTCCAGGTTGCGCAGCTGGGTGTCATCCAGGCCCCCGGTCACTTCCTTGCGGTAGCGCGCGATGAACGGAACGCTGGCGCCTTCGTCGAGCAGGCCGACGGCGGCACGTACCTGGGCGGACTGGGCACCGATCTCGTCGGCGATGGTCTGGGCGATCTGCTGGGCGAGCGCGCTCTGGGCGTTCTTGGCGTCGTGCATTGCTTCAGGTCTGTGCCGCGTTACGGGAAGACCCCATTCTGGCAATCGACGACGCAGCCGGACAAGGCATTGACAGGGGGCAAGGTTCAGCGGCGAGGCCGGATTGGACGCCGGCATCCTGGCGGAGAGAGGGCTCGGACTGGCCCGGGGCTGGGATGCCGGCGCGGGCGCGCGATGGTGGGCGCGCCCTGCCGCGTGTTGCGAAGGTCAGCGGTAGTGGCGGGCGGCGCGCTGCATGACGATGTCGTCACGCATGCCTTCCAGGGCCATCAGGCGGACCTTGCCGACACCCTGCAGTTCCATGAACCGCTCCGTGTAGAACTCCGGCCCCAGCGCGGTGTCGGCGCGGGATTTGCTGAAGCCGTAGGGCACCACGCCCTTCTCGCCATCCTTGCTACCACCGACATAAAGAACGATTGCCATGTGATGTCTTCCTCCAAATTGCTACTGCGTACTGCACTCGATGAGCGATGCTGCGAGCTCATCGAGGGAGAGCTTACCGCGTCGAACCTGACTGGAACGTCACGAAGGCTAATGACGATCGGTTGCATGCAGATGACTGCGGGATCGCAGCAGAATGCTTACGGATCTTTAACTTTCGACTAACGAATCGCGGGGATTCCAGCCAACGGCGCAGCCCCTCGTGGGTGGATTGGTTGGTCGCGAAAAGCCGGTTTCCTGTGGGCTGGCCGGGAAGGTGGGTAGGCCGGGGACGCCGTGAACCCATCCCTGGGGGCTTGGCCGCGGCATCCATGCCGCGGACACCCCGCCCTACCCACCGTCCCGGCCGCTGACACGCTACTGGTGCCTGCCGCCACCCACGGAGAAGAAAAAAGAAGATCAAAAGCAGAAGCAGCCTGGCTGGCCGCTTTTTGTAGAGCCGAAGGCAGCGGCAGGAGCCGCTGCCAACGTCGCGCATGGCGACGGCCCGAAGGGTGCCGGTCAGGACGACCGGCATAGCCCACGCTCGGCTGCTTTCTGGCCCGGTCGCGAAGCCGAGCGCAGGCTCGGCTCTACACGAGCAAGCGCAGCGCGCGACCCGCTTCTGCTGTTCTTTTCTCTTCCGTGGCTGGACGCGGCCGGGAACTGTCAGGGGTCGGGCGGGGTGGGTTCGCGGGACCGTTGGCGCCATGGATGGCGCCATCGAGCCCCCAGGGACGGGTTTACGGCGTGTCCCGCGAACCCACCCCGCCCGACCCGATCACATGATCCGCATTCCGCGACCAAGCCACGAGGGGCTGCGCCGTTGGCCGGAAACTACGGCCACCAGCCGTCCCCGAACCGGGCGTAATGATCCGCCGCACGCTCGAACGGGTTGCGCGCACTCACCCCGCCACACAGCAGGTACACCGGCAGGTACAGCGGCCCCAGCACCATGTACTGGTAGACGTGTGCACGTTCGTGGTCATCCAGCCGGATCAACGGCTCGACGCCCCATCCCGCCTGATGCGCATAGGTCCGGCAGCAAATGCCCAGGTCGTGCCCGGTGTGCAGGATCACATTGCCCAGCGTGATCGCCCCGCCCGGCCCCCATGGCCAGCGGTCGAACACCAGTGCGCGGTCTCGTCCGCTCCAGCGCAGTGTCGCGCCCCCCAGCATCCCGGTCAGGCCGCCGATCAGGCCGATCAGGGAATTGGGCGATGTCCACACTGCGCCCAGTATCTGCAACGCGCACAGCCAGATCGGCCGGGGTCCCGCGGCCGTCTTCAATCGGCCTCGTTCGGCATCAGCAGCCACAGGATCAGGTAGACCAGGATGCCGGGAAAAGCTGCAGAGGCCAGCGACAGCAGCACGTAGATCACCCGCAGCAGCGTGGCGTTCCAGCCGAAGCGATGGGCGATGCCCCCCATAACGCCGGCAATCATGCGGTCGTTCAATGAACGCGACAGCGTCTTGGGCGTGGTGTTCATGGCGGTGTCTCCTCAGCTTGCGGGCAGAGCCAGTCGAGCATCACTCGACTCTACACCGCCCCATGTCTACGGCGTGCGTTGGCGCAGGGCCTGCAGGCGTGCGCCGAACCAGGCGGCCGCGGTCTGTTCAGGCTGTCCCGGGCACTGGATGCGATACGGCTTGCCGCTCATGCTGCTCTGGCTGGCGGCTCGCTCGATGAACTGCTCGGCACTGTCCACCTGGTTCTTCTTCAGCAGGTAATCGTACTTGCGCTGCAGGTGCGCGCGCGCGTCACCGCCGTCATACCAGCTGCCATTGCGCTGGAACCGGCACTGCGAGCCATCGAGGCTGGAGATCAGCTGGGCGATCTCGCGCTGTGCATCCGCACTGGGTGCGGCGTGGGCAAGCGGCGCTGCCAGCAGTGCCGCAAGAATCAACAGAATCCGGTACGTCATCATCCCCCCAGGTCAGTCGAGCATGGCTCGACGCTACAGGTCCCGTGCCTTCAGCCAACCATCGATCATGGCCGGCACTTCGCGCTGCGCGCGGCCGGACACGTAGATGCCGATGTGGCCACCGCGGAAACTGGATTCGGTGTAGTCAGCCGTGCCCAGCCGGCCACGCATCGCACGCGAAGCATCCGGCGGCACCAGATGATCCTGCTCGGCGTAGATGTTCAGCACCGGCAGGGTCACTTTCAAGAGATCCACCGCTTCCTCGCCAATCCGCACCGTGCCCTTCACCAGCCCGTTGCCCTGGTAGAACTGCTTGATGAAGTCACGGAACGCTTCACCGGCCAGGTCCGGCGAGTCGAAGATCCACTTCTCCATGCGCAGGAAATCCTCCAGCGCCGCCTTGTCATCGAGGATGTCGAGCAGGCCGACATACTTCTGCACGTTCAGGCGGAATGGCTTGAGCATCAGGTAGCTGGCATTCATCAGGTCGGCCGGGATGTTGCCCAGCGTGTCAACCAGCAGATCCACATCCACCTGCCGTGCCCAGTGCGAGAGCATGTTGTCGGCGGTCTGGAAATCAACCGGGGTGACCATGGTGATCAGCTTGCCCAGCTTCTGCCGGCGCAGTGCCGCATAGCACAGCGCGAACACGCCACCCTGGCAGATGCCGAGCAGGTCCACCGGGCCACCGCTGCGCGCGCGCAGCGCATCCACCGCGCCATCGATGTAGCGCAGCAGGTAGTCCTCCAGGGTCTGGAAACGCTCGGAGCGGTCCGGGTAGCCCCAGTCCAGCACATAGACGTCCTGGCCCAGCGCCAGCAGCTTCTGTACCAGCGATCGGTCGGCCTGCAGGTCCACCATGTACGGCCTGTTGACCAGCGCATAGACAATCAGCAGCGGCGTGCGGCGGGTGGGTGCCTGCTCGCCGACGAAGCGGTACAGCACCACCCTGCCGTCGCGCCAGACTTCTTCGCGGGCGGTCACGCCATAGTCCACGTCTTCCACCTGCGGCAGCAGCTTCAGCCCTTCCATCAGCTTGCGCTGCATGGCGAGGGTTTCCTGCATCAGGTCATCGGCGTTGAAGCCCAGCGGTCCTTTCATCGGTCACGCGCCCGTGAGGTGGTGCGTGCGGCAGCCTTCTTCGCCGGTGCTTTCTTCGCGGCCGGCTTCTTCGCCGGCGCAGCCTTCTTCACGGCTTTGCGTGCGGCCGGCTTCACCTTCGCAGGTGCCGGCTGCGACACCGGATCCACCGCGGCGGTCCCCGCCAGCACCGCCACCTGTGCCTGCAGGCGGCGAAGGCTGCGCTCCAGTTCGGCAATGCGGCGATGCGCAGCGTCCATTTCGCTGCGGGTCGGCAAGCCGATACGTTCACTCATCTGTTCCACTTCGCGCTGCAGGCCGGCGCGCAGACGCATCTGTGCGTTGCCCAGCGAGGCATACACCTGCTGGAACGGCTCGGACATCGCGACCTTGGCGTAGGCTTCCTCCGCCACCTCAATCCACAGGTCGAACATCGCGCGGGCGCTGGTCAGCTGGCTGCCCGGTTGTTCGTGCTCCGCCAGGCGCTGCTCGAACAACGCGAAGGCTTCGTCCAGCGCCTGCTTGATCTGCTCGACGTAAGCACGCGAATGCTGCTGGTACTCCTCCTGCGCACGCAGCAGGGCCTGCCAGCGTGCCTGGTGCTCGCGGCCGGGCCCGAACGCCGGGCTCTGCAGCCACGGGCCGGCCTGCAGCTGGAACTGCTGCAGCCACGCGGCGAACTCGGGTACGGCGGCGCCGGCCTGGGTGCTGCCCCGTGCGCCCTGCAGCATCCACTGCAGCATGCCGTCGCCCTGCCCCTGCACCGCCTCGCGCCAGGCCTGGGCCACATCGGCACTGCTGGCATCGCGGCCAGCAAAGCGCGCCGCCACTTCCTGCATCGTGCCGTACCAGCTACCCGCCTGCTCGCGGAAACGGCGCACGGCGTCCTCCGGTGCACCCTGCCCCTGTTCGGGCAACAGCTGGCCCCACCAGTCGAACAGGCGCTGCCAGCTGCCGGGATCATCGCCGGCCGGTGCACCGGGCGTGGTCGCATGGCGCAGGGCATCGCCCCAGGCACCGAAGTACTGCCGGGCAAGGGTCTCGAAATCGCTGCTGCCGGCGTCGTGGGCCGAGCTGGTCATCGCAGGCCTCCGCAGGGCTGGCTCATGGCTTGGGAATGCGCAGGGTCTTGCTGATCATCAGCGACCCGGACAGAGCGAACAGCAGCACCATCGGGTGCAGCTGCCAAGGGCCGATCTGCCACTGGCCAAACCAGAGGTCCTGGCCGATGGCATCGGTACCGGCGGCGATCGCCAGCACGATCACCAGCACCAGGCTGGTCGGGATCGGAGTGCCCTCGAAATACTTGACCTTGCCCTCGTCGCCGGCCAGCGCCTCGGCGGTGACGTTGTAGCGCGCCAGGCGGCTGACGCCGCAGCAGACGAAGTAGCTCAGCACCAGCCAGTCCCAGCCGCCCTGCATGCCGCACGCATAGGCCAGCGCCGCCGGCGCCACGCCGAAGGAGATCACGTCCGACAGCGAGTCCAGCTCGCGGCCCAGGGTGGAGCTGGATTTGCGCCAGCGCGCGATGCGCCCGTCAAGGGCGTCGAAAATGAAGGCCAGCGGGATCAGCGCCATGCCGAACAGCAGGTAGCCGCGCTCGCCGTCCTGCAGGAAACGCATCGCGGCGAACACCGCACCGGTGCCGCAGAAAGCATTGGCCAGGGTGAACCAGTCGGCCAGCTGGAATTCGCGCAGCATCGAGAAGTGACGTTTCATGGGGTCTCACGGAGCATCAAGGCCCACAGGTTACCGCGAGCGCCGCCATGGGTGACAGCGCCTGCCAGGCCGATTCTTCACCATGCGCTCACCCATCCTCACCAGCGGTGAATTTTTCGCCACCCATCTTGACAGCCTAGGGGGGTGGCGCCTGTCGCGGCTTATCCACAAAGTTGCCCACGCGTAATCCACACCCCCTGTGGACAACCAGATCTCACCGACTGCGACGCTGGACATTTCCTCATCACCCTGCAGCGGGGTTTCCCTACTTCCCAAGCCGCAAGGTCAGCGCTATGGTCACCGGCGGACCCGCCGCCGCCACGTCCGAATCTCTTCGATGGACGACGACGATGCTGGATGCTTCCACCCTGGCCGCGCAGCTGCGGCAGCCCCATGGCGACGCCGCGCTGGCGGTGGCCGACTCGATGAACCGCAGCAACAGCGCCCTGAACCTGGCCGCGATCGGGCTGCTGGCGGTGGCGGTCGGCGAGCGCATCCTCGAGATCGGCCCCGGCAATGCGGCCTTCGCGCCACAGCTGTTGCAGGCGCCGGGCAGCCAGTACCTGGGCGTTGAACTGTCCGCCGCCATGGTCGAGGCCGGCAACCGGCGGCTGGCCAGTGCCGGCCTGGGCGACCGGGCCGCGATGCGGCTTGGCGATGCCCATGCGCTGCCGGTGGACGAGGCATCCGTGGATGCCGCACTGGCGGTCAACACCCTGTACTTCTGGCCCAACCTGGCCCCGGTGCTGGACGAGCTTGCGCGCGTACTGCGCCGGGGAGGCCGGCTGTGCCTGGCGTTCGGCGATGCGGCCTTCATGCGCAGCCTGCCGTTTGCCGCCGATTTCCAGCTGCACGAACTGGACGCAGTTGAGCTGGCGATGCGCGTATCGGGATTCAACATCTCGGCCTGGCGCAGCCATCGCGAAACCGCCGCCGGCAATGACGGGCAGACGCGGGAGAAGCATTTCCACCTGCTGCTGGCACATCGGCGCTGATTGCCGCCGGGCGTGGCCCGGCGCTAACCGACCCGCATCGGCGTGGATTTTCGCCGGATGCGATCCGACCGAGCGGTAGAGCCGGCCGCTGGCCGGCTGCCCCGGCAATGGCGCTGCGGTCAGGCCGCCGCCGGCAACCGGCTGCGCCACCTCGCGAAACACATCGTCTGCAACACCAGCATCGCCACCAGTCCCAGCGGCCACGCCCACCACAGGCCGGTCAGCCCGTGCCGCGCCTGCAGCCACATCGCCAGTGGCAGCTCCAGCAGCAACACCGCTGTCATGCCCAGCAGCGCCGGCAGCAGCACGGTTCCGCTGCCGCGCATCACGCCGACCAGCACCGTGGTGCCGCCCATCGCCAGCACGCCCCACGCCACCGTGCGCAGCTGCAGTGCCGCCAGTTCGCGCACCTCCGGCGCCGCCAGGATCAGGCCGGTCAGCCACGGCGCCAGCGCCATCACCAGCAGCACCACGACCGTCAGCATCGCCAGGCCCAGCATCACGCCGGTGCGGGCAATGGCGGGCAATCGTGCCGCACGCCCTGCCCCCATCGCATGCGCGGCGAGGATGGTGGCGGTGATGCCCAGCGACATGGCCGGCAGCTGCACCCAGCTCATCAACTGGTTGACCGCACCGTAGGCCGCCGTGGCGGTGTAGCCATAGCGGTTGATCCAGCCGAGCAACACGATCTCGGCAATGGCCAGGCTGAGCATCTGCAGCGAGGACGGCACGCCGATGCGCAGCATCGAACGAATGATCGCGCCATCGAAACGGATGGCCCGCAGCAGCTCATGGCCGGGTGCCAGCGGATGACCCAGGCGATGCCAGCGCCACAGCAACCAGACCAACGCAAGCAGCGAGGCTGATGCCGCCGACACCGCGGCACTGGCCGCGCCCAGCTGCGGGAGGCCGCCCCAGCCGAGGATCAGCAGTGGCGTGCACAGCAGGCCGAGCACGGTCGCCAGCAGCAGCGCGTGCAGCGGCGTCTTTGCGTCACCCACCGCGCGGCTCACGGCCGTCGCCAGCCACAACAGGAAGAACACCGGCGCACTCAGCAGCAGCACCCGCGCATAGACGATGGCCTCGCCGAGGACCGGCGACGGCGTCCCCAGTGCCGCCAGCATCTGCGGCGCGAACACGCCGCCCACGCCCATCACCAGCAGCGACAGCAGCAGGGCAATCGCCACCGCGCTGCCGGCCACCGAGCGTGCCCGCTGCGGTTGGCCAGCGCCCCAGGCCTGGCCGATCAGCACCATTGCGCCCGTCGCCAGGCCCATCACCAGGGCCATCAGCAGGAAGAACACCGGGAAGAACGCCGCGGCGGCAGCCACCGCCTGCGTGCCAAGCAGATGGCCGAGGTAGACGTTGTCCAGCGTGCCGGCGGCCAGCTGCAGTGCATTGGTCATCAGCATGGGCAGCAGCAGGGCCAGGTAGGTGCGCGACAGCGGCGGCGCAACCGGAGGTGTCGCGTGTGCGGAAAGGCTCATGGGGTTTCTCTGGGCAAGGCGCTGCCCTGCCCGGCGTTTCCGCCAGCAAAGCAAGCACGAGGTAAGCGGGCAGTCGCCCGCGATCAAGCGGCGCCGTCGTTCATCCACGGCGCCCTGGGTCGCACGTCAGTACTTAAACAGGTGGGGTATCGAAGGCCAGCCGCAGGGCGTGATCGCGCACGTCCCCGGGCCAGCGGTGCAACGCCGCTTCCAGGCCCGCGCGGTCATGCGCGAACAGGAGGCGGATGGCTTCCTCGAAGCCGGGCAGATCACCGGCAATGGCCTGCAGGAAGTGATAGGCACGCTCGGTATCACGGCGCTGCCGGTCCTTGTCTGCACCCGCACGGCTGGCCGCTTCCACCAGCCTGCGCAGGACCACGGAGGCCCCACCCGGCTGTTCGGCCAGCCACGCCCAATGGCGCGGCAGCAACGTCACTTCGCGCGCAACCACGCCCAGCTTCGGGCGACCGCGGCCACGTGGGGGTGGTGAATCTTCGGTTTCTTCGGTGTGGGTTTCAACATCCGTCTGCAGCGGCACCGGAAACGCTTCGGCGACCCGCGTCAGCAGTTCCGCGTCGCTGCCACGCGTATCGAAATCGCGGGTGCGGCCGGTGGCATTGTCGAACACCAGCAACGGACCTGCAGCGTTGTCGGCGCGCAGCTGTTTGAGGGCCAGCGCGGCCAATTCCGGCGTACCGGAAACGACCAGGCGATGGCCGTCGAAACAGCTGAAGGGGGGCAGTCGGGACGCAGACATGGCATTGGCATCGGGGGCGATGCACAAATATTGCCCGGGTAATTTGCGCCCGTCAATATCACCCGGGTATTAATAGACCAGAAGAGCGTTCCAACCAGGGTTGGCACCCACCGGAATGGTTGGCGCCCGCCCGATCCGCCGGCTCACAGGCGGCTGTAGGACCAACTGACCATGCGCCCGTCCTTGTACGGCATCACCCCGTGGAACGGGCGCGGGTCGGTGTCGAACACCAGCGGCAGGAAGTTGCGGTCGCCCTCCCACATCGGCAGCGTGTCCAGCTTGTCCAGGTCCACCCATTCCAGCGTGCCTTCGTGGTTGCCGCCGTGCGGGGTGCCCTCGAAGCTGTCGATGACGAATACGAAGCCCAGCCAGTCCTCGCCGTGCTTGCCGAAACCCGGCCAGCTGATGGTGCCGCGCAGGCGCATTTCCGTGCAGTCGATGCCGGCCTCTTCCTGGATCTCGCGGCGCATGCTGGCGGCCACGTCCTCGTCCGCTTCGATCTTGCCGCCCAGCCCGTTGTACTTGCCCAGGTGATGGTCACCGGGGCGGGTATTGCGATGGATCATCAGCACCTGGCGACGATCAGGCGACAGCACGTAGCCCAGGGTGGCGACGATCGGGGTATACGGCATGGGGCAGCATCCAGCGGCAGGTCAGCCGTGGATTATGGCCGATCAGCGCACCAGCGACAGGCGGCGTTCGGTGGGTGTGCCTGCGCCATCGGGATCACGGCGCAGGGTGGCCACGCCGTGGCCGCGCTCGGCCAGGTATTCCAGCCACTTGCCGAGGAAAGTATTCATCCGCATGCGGTGGCTGATCAGCTCCGCCGGCGGCGGGTACAGGCCCATGGTGTCCTGCCAGCGGCGGCCGACGTAACAATGGGTGGTCTCGGCCTGGCGCGCGTCACGGTACAGGCGCACATAGGCCGACGGATCGGGCTCGCCGGTGACCGGATCAGCCAGGTCGTAGGTCAGGCGCAGCTCCACCGTGTAGCGGTGGCACTCGATCACGTCCAGGCGCACGTCCAGGCCGTCGCCGATCGAGGAGATGTAGCTGCCCGCCGCCAGTCCGGCCGGTTCGAACAGGCGCACCAGATGGCGGTAGTTTTCCGCGTACAGCCCCATGAGCCAGCTCAACCGGCTCAGGCGGGGAATGCGTTCGGTACGGGGCAAGGCTCGGGCCATGGGTCGATCCTACACGTTGGTGCTTCAACGTGGGGGCGCGCATGCGCAAGCCAACCCCGGGGGTAGTGCCGGCCGCTGGCCGGCAACACTGCGTCGTGGCCGAGGGTTCATCGATCAGCCGGCCAGCGGCCGGCACTACAGCGCGCAGCATCCACTGGTAGCGCCGGGCCATGCCCGGCGAACGTGGCGCGCGCCTCAATACAGCTCGCGCTGCAGCCCCAGCGTGGCCAGCACCTTGCTGGAGATCTCCTCGATCGAGGTATGGGTGGTGCTCAGGGTCGGGATCCGCTCCATCTGGAACATCACCTCGGCCGCGGCCACTTCGCGCTTGCAGGTGTCCAGGTTGGCATAGCGCGAATTCGGACGGCGCTCCTGGCGGATCTGCTGCAGGCGGTCCGGGTCGATGGTCAGGCCGAACAGCTTGCGCCGGTAGTTGCGCAGGCGCGGCGGCAGGCGGTCGCTTTCCAGGTCCTCGTCGGTCAGCGGATAGTTGGCCGCGCGCACCCCGTAATGCAGGGCCAGGTAGATGCAGGTGGGCGTCTTGCCGGCACGCGACACCGCCACCAGGATCACGTCGGCGTCGTCATAGTTCACCGCAATGCCGTCGTCGTGGGTCAGCGCGAAGTTCATCGCATTGATGCGGCGGTGATAGGTGTCGAAATCGACCATGCCGTGGGCCTGGCCAACCCGGGCCAGGCGCGGGCTGGCCAGTTCACGCTCCAGCGGCTCGATGAACGGTGCGAACACATCCAGCATCAGTGCCCCGCTGTCGGCCAGGATCAGGCTCAGGCTCTGGTCCACGCAGGAGTTCACCACGATCGGCCGGACCTGGTACCGCTCCCCCGCCGCCTGGATCCGGGCACAGGCTTCACGCGCTTTTTCGGGGTCGTCGACAAACGACATCCGGTCGGTAATGAAGCTGAACCCGGAGAACTGGGTCAGGAGGCTATGCCCAATGGTTTCAGCGGTGATACCGGTTCCATCGGAAACGTAGAACACCGGACGGATGGTCGACATGCGCGCTTTTACCCCCTACGAAGCTTAAAAAGGCCGCCAGCACAAGCTTGTGCCGACGGTGCTCTGCCCGGCATCATATCGGCTTCTTCCTACGGACGCGGCCACTCAGCCCGCCTCGGGCGATGGCCAAACGGAGCATCGCGCTTGAACGAGAACATCCTGTGGTTGCACGAACTGCGTCTGGCCGATCTGGCCCGCGTAGGCGGCAAGAATTCGTCGCTGGGCGAGATGATCGGCAACCTGGCCGGTCTGGGCGTTTCGGTGCCGGGCGGTTATGCCACCACCGCTGAAGCCTTCAAGGACTTCATCGCGCACAACGATCTGTCCAAGCGCATCTTCGACAAGCTGGCCACGCTGGACGTCGAGGACGTCAACGCGCTGACCGCGGCCGGCAAGGAAATCCGCACCTGGGTGATCGATGCCCCGCTGCAGCCGCAGCTGGACCAGGACATCCGCACCGCCTACGCCAAGCTGAGCGCCGACAACGGCGGTGGCGACGTGGCCGTTGCCGTGCGTTCGTCGGCCACCGCCGAGGATCTGCCGGATGCCTCCTTCGCCGGCCAGCAGGAAACCTTCCTCAACGTCACCGGTGCCGACGACGTCGTGCACAAGGTCAAGGAAGTGTTCGCCTCGCTGTACAACGACCGTGCCATCGCCTACCGCGTGCACCACGGCTTCAAGCACGAGGACGTGTTCCTGTCCGCCGGCGTGCAGTTGATGGTGCGTTCGGGCGTCGGTTCCTCCGGCGTGCTGTTCACCCTGGACACCGAGTCCGGCTTCCGCGACGTGGTGTTCGTCACCTCCTCGTTCGGCCTGGGCGAAATGGTCGTGCAGGGTGCGGTGAACCCGGACGAGTACTACGTCTACAAGCCCACCCTGCAGGCCGGCAAGCCGGCGATCCTGCGCCGCTCGCTCGGCAGCAAGGCGATCCGCATGGTGTATTCGGATGTCCCCGGTGAGCGCGTGAAGATCGAGGACACCCCGGTCGAACTGCGCAACACCTTCTCGATCAGCGACGAGGACGTGCAGGAACTGTCCAAGCAGGCGCTGGTCATCGAAAAGCACTACGGCCGCCCGATGGACATCGAGTGGGCCAAGGACGGTGTCAGCGGCAAGCTGTTCATCGTGCAGGCGCGCCCGGAAACGGTGAAGTCGCGCAGCCACGCCACCCAGATCGAGCGCTTCGCGCTGACCGAAAAGGGCGGCAACGTGCTGGCCGAAGGCCGTGCCGTCGGCGCCAAGATCGGTTCGGGCGTGGCCCGCGTGGTGAAGACGCTGGATGACATGAACCGCGTGCAGCCGGGCGACGTGCTGATCGCCGACATGACCGACCCGGACTGGGAACCGGTGATGAAGCGCGCTTCAGCCATCGTCACCAACCGCGGTGGCCGTACCTGCCACGCCGCGATCATCGCGCGCGAGCTGGGCGTGCCGGCCGTGGTCGGTTCGGGCAACGCCACCAAGGTCATCGAAGATGGCCAGCTGGTCACCGTCAGCTGCGCTGAAGGCGATACCGGCTTCATCTACGAAGGCAAGCTCGGCTTCGAGCGCACCACCACCGATCTGGGCAACATGCCGCCGGCACCGCTGAAGATCATGATGAACGTGGCCAACCCGGAACGTGCCTTCGACTTCGGCCAGCTGCCGAACGCCGGCATCGGCCTGGCCCGCCTGGAAATGATCATCGCCAGCCACATCGGCATCCATCCGAATGCGCTGCTGGAATACGACCGCCAGGACGCCGCGACCAAGAAGAAGATCGACGAGAAGATCGCCGGTTACGGTGATCCGGTCAGCTTCTACGTGGACCGCCTGGCCGAAGGCATCGCCACCCTCACCGCCTCGGTTGCACCGAACGCCGTGATCGTGCGCCTGTCGGACTTCAAGTCCAATGAGTACGCCAACCTGATCGGCGGCAGCAACTACGAGCCGCACGAAGAGAACCCGATGATCGGCTTCCGCGGCGCCAGCCGTTACGTCGACCCGAGCTTCTCGGCCGCCTTCGCGCTGGAGTGCAAGGCTGTGCTGCGCGTGCGCAACGAAATGGGCCTGGACAACCTGTGGGTCATGATTCCGTTCGTGCGCACCCTGGAAGAAGGCCGCAAGGTCATCGAGGTGCTGGAACAGAACGGCCTGAAGCAGGGCGAGAACGGCCTGAAGATCATCATGATGTGCGAAGTGCCGTCCAACGCACTGCTCGCCGATGAATTCCTGGAGATCTTCGACGGCTTCTCGATCGGCTCCAACGACCTGACCCAGCTGAGCCTGGGCCTGGACCGCGACTCGTCGATCGTCGCGCACCTGTTCGACGAACGTAACCCGGCGGTGAAAAAGCTGCTGTCGATGGCGATCAAGTCGGCACGCGCCAAGGGCAAGTACGTCGGCATCTGCGGCCAGGGCCCGTCCGATCACCCGGATCTGGCCGAGTGGCTGATGCAGGAAGGCATCGAATCGGTGTCGCTGAACCCGGACACCGTGGTCGATACCTGGCTGCGCCTGGCCAAGCTGAAGGCCAACGGCTGATGCACTGATGGCCGCAGGCTGACGTCGTGTTCATCGGCGTCAGCCCATACTGCTGCTGCACGCAAGCCCCGCCTCTGCGGGGCTTCGTGTTTCTGGCGTCCAAGGACGCCCTGCCCTTCGCAGCAAAGGATGTCCGCATGATCGCCGCCGCAGCACCCGCCACTCCCGCCGCAACGCCCTGGTTCCACTCACTCGACTGGGAACGCCTGCTGGAAACCTATGGCGTGCCGCTGCTGGCCGCGGTCGTGGTGTTCCTGGTGGGCATGTGGGCGGCGCGACGGCTGTCCAACGCGATGCCACGCGCGACCGCGCGCATGGGCGTGGACCCGATGCTGGGCAGCTTCCTGCGCAACGTGGTCTATGCCACCTCACTGGTGATCGTGGCGCTGCTGGCCATCGACACGCTCGGTGTGAAGATCACCCCGCTGCTGGCCGTGCTCGGCACCGCTGGCCTGGCCGTCGGCCTGGCATTGAAGGATTCGCTGTCCAACATCGCCTCGGGCGTGATGCTGGTGACGCTGCGCCCGTTCCGTGTCGGCGACGTGGTGACCGTGGCCGGGCAGACCGGCACGGTGCGCGAAGTGCGCATCTTCCAGACCGTCCTCACCGGCGCCGACAACCAGCACACGACCATCCCGAACACGCTGATCACCGCCGCACCGATCATCAACCTCACCGCCGAACCGACCCGCCGCGTCGAACTGGTGATCGGCATCGGCTACGAGGACAACATCCAGCTGGCGCGCGACACCGCACTGGCGCTGATGAAGGCCGACCCACGCGTGCTGCAGACGCCGGCACCGGACGTGGTGGTGTACGAACTCGGCGCGCATGCGATCAACCTCGGCATCCGCTGCTACGTGAAATCGGCCGACTGGTTCGGGACCAAGGTGACGCTGCTGGAGCAGCTGAAGCTGGGCTTCGACAAGGCCGGCATCAACATTCCGTATCCGCAGCAGGACATGCACCTGTACCTGCATGGCAAGGATGGCGGCGTGGTCGAGGCGGATGCGCTGGTGCGCGACAAGCCCTGATCCCAAACAGAAATGCCGGCCAGCGGCCGGCACTACCCTGCCCCGCGCCCCCTGGTAGTGCCGGCCGCTGGCCGGCACCCACCCATCTCCATGCACCGGTAGTGCCGGCCGCTGGCCGGCAGCCTCCAGGATCAGGCGGCGACGCTCTCTTCCAGCGTCGGGTAATCGGTGAAGCCAAGCGCACCACCGCCAAAGAACGTCGCACGGTCCGGCGGATTCAGTTCCGCACTCAAGCGCAGGCGCTCAGGCAGATCCGGATTGGCAATGAACGGCCGACCGAACCCGATCAGGTCGGCCCAGCCTTCGGCCAGCGCCTGTTCGGCGCGCTCGGCGGTGTACTTGCCGGCATAGATCAGCGTGCCCGGGTAGACCATGCGCAGCGCCTGCTTGAACGCCGCCGGCATCACCGGCGCATCCTCCCAATCGGCTTCGGCAATGTGCAGGTAGCCCACGCCCAGCTCGCCAAGCAGGTGTGCAGCGGCCAGATAGGTCGCCTGCGGCGTATCGTCCACCGCGCCCTGCAGCGTGGTCAGCGGCGCCAGGCGCACGCCAACGCGATCACCGCCGGCCACTGCCACTACCGCCTGCACCACTTCGCGCAGGAAACGCAGCCGATTCTGCAGCGAACCACCATAGCCATCGGTACGCTGGTTGGCCTGCGAATCGATGAACTGGTTGATCAGGTAGCCGTTGGCGCCATGCAGTTCGACGCCGTCGAAGCCTGCCTCCAGCGCATTGCGCGCGGCCTGCGCGTAATCGGCGACGATGCCCGGGATCTCGTCCTCGCGCAGCGCGCGCGGCATCGAATGCTGGATCATCTCGCCCACGCCCGCTTCCGGGCCTGCACCCGTGGGGTCAACAAACACCTTCACGCCTTCGGCCAGCAACGCCGACGACGACACCGGTGCTGCGCCATCGGGCTGCAGGGCCACATGCGAGACGCGGCCGACGTGCCACAGCTGCGCGTAGATGCGGCCACCGGCGGCGTGCACGGCATCGGTCACCTGCCGCCAGCCCTTTACCTGTTCGGGGCTGTGGATGCCCGGGGTCCAGGCATAGCCCTGGCCCTGCGCGCTGATCTGGGTACCTTCGCTGACGATCAGGCCGGCACCGGCACGCTGCGCGTAGTAGGTCGCCATCTCGGCGGTGGCAACGTTGCCGGCAGCCGCACGCGAGCGGGTCATCGGCGGCATCACGATGCGGTTGGGCAGGGTCAGCGGGCCCAGACGGTGGGAGGTGAACAACATGGCGGACATCTCTTGCGGGGGGAGTGCCAGCAAGAATGGGGACCGCCTGCGAAAGGCAACAGGCGTGTTGTGGCAAAACAGTTGTGCCCGGCAGGCAAGGATGGCCCGGCCGGGGTCGGATCCCTTTGCAACGCAAAGGGCTCTGACCCCAAACCCGGTTACAGCGCCGGCTCGATCAATACACCGCCATGCGCCACCCGGTCATAGCAGGTGCGCACCACGTCTTCCCCGTACTTCAGCTCCAGCCGGCGCACGATGAAGTGGCCACGCGCCATGTCCTGGTAGTAGTCGGTGAACATGGTATTGAGCGTTGCACCGGCAGCGGCACCGACAATCGGCACCGCCTGCGCGGCGAACTTCTCGGTGACCACCACGCCGAAACGCGCCGCCACCTTCTCCACCATCTTCGCCAGCAGCTTGCCAGCTTCCTTCGGTGCCACGCCCAGGGTCAGGTCGCGACCGGTCACCACGCGCCCGGCCAGTTCAGCCGACAGGTGGCGCATCACGTCGGTGGTGAAGCCGCGGGCCAGGTAGTAGCCGGTCTCGCTGGCGTCATCGCGCGGCGAGTTGCCACCCAGCGCGAACACCTCCAGGCAGGCCTGGCGGGTGCTGAACTCGGACAGGTCGAAGCCCTCGCTGCGGGCCACGTCGGCCACCGCGCGCATCATGATGGTGGTCGACACCGGCAGCTCGATGAACAAGGCCGCGAAGCCGAACGCCCCGCCGACCGCGCCGGAGGTGGCCGCCGCCAGTTTGTGCCAACGGGTTGAAGCGCCTTTGCCCGGCGTGTTGTCCATGCTCCACAGCGCGGCCTGCGCGGACTTGGACAGCGCCGCCTGCACCGCACCGTGGATGCGATTGGAGACCGAGCTGGGCAGCGCCTTCACCGCGAACTCCAGCGGCGTGCCGACCAGGTTGGCCATGCGCGCGGTCAGGGTCGGCGCTTCCAGCAGCGCCACCGCCCGCTGCAGGTCGGACCAGTCGCGGGCGTCGTGGGCGATGTCGCGGGGGAGCAGGATAGGCTCGTTCATGGCGCCGATCTTAGCGCCAGGGAGTTGAACGGAGGGTAGTGCCGGCCGCTGGCCGGCAACCCGATACACCTCACGAAAGCCGCCGGATTGCCGGCCAGCGGCCGGCACTACCCGTTCGTGTGTCACCCGACAGCGCCGGGCCATGCCCGGCGTCGTTGTTCAGGCCGTGGGCAAGCCCGACAGCGCCCCCATGAACTGGCGATAGTGGCGCAGCTCGGCGATGGAGTCGTGCACATCGCTCAGGGCCGTGTGGTTGCTGTTCTTGCCGACACCGGCAGCCACCGTCGGCGCCCAGCGCTTGGCCAGCTCCTTCACCGTGGACACGTCCAGGTTGCGGTAGTGGAAGTACTTCTCCAGGCGCGGCATCTGGCGGTGCAGGAAGCGACGGTCCTGGCAGATCGAGTTGCCGCACATCGGCGACAGGCCTGCCGGAATCCACTGTGCCAGGAAGTTCACTGTCTGCGCCTCGGCCTGGCCAAGGGTGGTGGTGCTGTCCACCACGCGCTGCCACAGGCCCGAACGGCGATGCTGGTTGCGGTTCCACTCGTCCATCGCCTCCAGCGTTTCCAGCGGATGATGGATAGCGAATTCCGGACCTTCGGCCAGCACGTTGAGCTGGGCGTCGGTGACCACGGTGGCGATCTCGATGATCGAATCGTTGTCGGTGTCCAACCCGGTCATTTCCAGGTCGATCCAGATCAGTCGTTCGTTGGCCGCGCCGGTGTCCGCCATTGTGTCGCCTCGTTGCTGGGCAGGCGCGCGGCCTACCGGTGAAGGAAAGAGGCGCCCATCATACCCGTTCGCCCCTCAGCCCTCGCCGACCTGGTCTTCCAGCAGCAGCGGCGGCTTGCCGCGCTTGGCGCGGAAGTAGTTGGTCAGGCGCACGCTGGCTTCCTTGGCCAGCACGCCGCCGTGGATCTCCACCCGGTGGTTGTGGCGCGCGTCACCGAGCAGGTCGAACACGCTGCCGCAGGCGCCGGTCTTGGGATCGCTGGCGCCATACACCAGGCGCGAGACGCGCGCATGCACGATTGCCATCGCGCACATCGCGCACGGCTCCAGGGTCACGTACAGGGTGCTGCCGAGCAGGCGATGGTTGGCCAGCTGCTTGCCGCCGGCCCGCATCGCCACGATCTCGGCATGCGCGCTGGGATCGTGCGAGGCGATATTGAGGTTCCAGCCCTCGCCCAGCAGCTGGCCATCGGCGCTTACCAGCACCGCGCCAACCGGGATCTCGTCGAACTCACGCTGTGCGCGCTCGGCCAAGGCCAGTGCATGGCGCATCCAGTGTTCATCGGCGTCGTGCACCGGTACACCCAGGACATCGGTCATGGCGGTTCTCGCTTTTCAACTGGGCCAGGATGGCCGCCGGGGGCGCATTGTACGCCCGGGGCCGTGCAGACGCCGCTAACGTGCGTCGAAGCGCTCTCGGGCCGCGTCGAGCGCAGGGAAGTTGTGCTCGGCCCAGCGGTCCAGGGCAGCCAGCGTGTCGACCAGGCCGCGCGCAACCTCGGTCAACCGGTACTCCACATGCAGCGGCTTGCTGCCCCGGTCGCAACGCTCGACCAGGCCATTGCGCTCCAGCTGCCGCAGGGTCTGGGTCAGCACCTTCTGCGAGATGCCTTCGATCTTCCGCAGCAACGCGCCGTTGCGAAGCGCGCCCTGCGCCAATGCCGGCAGCAGCAGCATCACCCATTTGCCTGAAATCAGCGCAAGCGCGTCGCGTGCGGAGCAGTCGGCGGCATACACGTCTCCGGGATAGGCCATGGTTACCTCAAGGTGCGTAATTGCCGGGGCAGGCCGGCATCGCGAGGATGGTCGCACACTCCACGACTCCCTCGACCCATGCGCGCCCTGATCCTGCTGGCCCACCCCGAGCCCCGTTCGTTCAATGCACATCTGGCCGCGCAGGCCGCCGAGCAGCTGCGGCATGAGAACCTGCAGGTGGACGTGGTCGACCTGTATGCGGAAGGCTTCGATCCGCTGGAAGCGGCTGACCACCATCCGCATCGCCTGCATCCCGACCACTTCGACGCCCAACGCGAACAGCGGCACAGCGCTGAGCAGGGCCAGCTGCCCGCCGAGGTGCAGCGCCATCTGCAGCTGCTGCGGGCCACCGACCTGCTGATCCTGCAGTTTCCGCTGTGGTGGTTCGCGGCTCCGGCCATGCTGAAGGGCTGGCTGGACCGCGTGCTCGTCTACGGGCCGATGTACAACAGCCGGCAGCGCCACGAGCACGGCGTGATGCAGGGCAAGCGCGCGTTGCTGAGCGTCACCACCGGCTCGTCGGCGCGGGCATGCGCGGTGGACGGCCGCGAGGGCGACACCCGGTTGCTGCTGTGGTCGTTGATGTACAGCCTGCGCTACGTCGGCTTCGAAGTGATGGAACCGTTCGTGGTGCATGGCGTGCGTTCCGGGCTGCCAGCGGATCGCGTGCGGGCGCACGACAAAGCAATGGCGGCGGCCACCAGCGACTACCGCGAGCGGCTGGCAGGCTGGCGACAATGGCCGGGCGTACCCTTCAACGACAGCGATGACTTCGAGGATGGGGTGGTGCTGCGCGCCGACGCAGCTGCGCACAGCCCCTTCATCCGCCACCGCGACGCGGGATGAATCTTCGCCTGCAGGCGTTACCGGAAAGCCTCATACTTCGCACTCTTCCGAAGCACCTTGGTGAACCCATGACCACCCTGCGCCCCTCGCGCGCCGACGAAGGCGCCGCCCTCGTCGACCTCTGGCGTCGCGCCGTCGACGCCACCCACGACTTCCTCAGTGCCGAAGACCGCCAGGCCATCGATGCCGAAGTGGCCGGTTTCCTGCCGCAGGCGCCGATGACCGTTGCTGTCGACGCACAGGATCGCCCCCTCGGATTCATGCTGATCGACGGCACCCACATGGAAGCGCTGTTCATCGATCCGGACGTGCGTGGCACTGGGGTTGGTCGCCAACTGCTGCAGCACGCGTTGGCCCTCTGCCCACAGCTGAGCACCGACGTCAACGCACAGAACGCGCAGGCCGTGGGCTTCTATCTGCGCATGGGCTTCGTCGAAACCGGTCGCTCACCGCTCGATTCGCAGGGGCGTGCGTATCCACTGATCCATCTTCGGCATAACGGCTGACATCTGTTGGCCGCAACCGCGTGCTAGCGTGGCTGCCTTCGATCAAGGAACGCCGTGCATGGATGGTGCAAAAGCCCTGTTGACCCTGTTTGCGCTGGGCATCAGCCTGGTCTGGATCCTGGTGCCATTTGCCATCTTCGCTGTCCGCAGCCTGCTGCGTGAGGTACTGGCGGAACAACGTCGCACCAATGAACTGCTTGAACACATCGGCGGTTATCGCATTCCAAAGCCACAACCCGAACCGACCGTCTGGCGCGCGCCCTGACGGGCACGCGCTCGCCGTGGATCAGGCCGTCGCCTCGAAGGCCGGCGAGTACTGCACCTCGCCCTGCGCCAGCGGCAGCTGCAGGCAGAGCGCCTGGAAGTACTCCGCAGGCACACCCGGCAGCACCAGGCCTGGCTCGGCACGGAAGCCGAAGCGGCCGTAATACGCCGGCTCACCCAGCAGCACGCAACCCCGTGCGCCCAGTCCACGCAGCGCGTCGAGTGCCGCGCGCATCAGCGCCGCGCCAATGCCCTGCCCCTGCCACGCCGGCAGAACCGAGATCGGGCCAAGGCCGAACCAGCCTGTGCTTCCATCGCTGATGGTGACCGGCGACAGCGCAATGTGTCCGACCACCTGGCCTTGGGCTTCGGCGACCAGCGAAATGCTCAGCTCCCCACGCGAACGCAGCGCATCGACGATGAACTGCTCGGTGTGGCTGCTGTGCGCGGCTTGGCGGAAGGCAGCTTCGGTGAGCGCATGGATGACGGCGTGGTCGGCAGTGGATTCGGGGCGGATCGTGTAGTCCATGGGGGAAGATTTCGCTTGGGTGATGATCGCGTGAATTAATGATCGATGTCACAGATCGGCGGCTGAATATCGAATTCATTACGCGGTCGTTCCGAATCCGGCAAATCGACTGTGCCGCAAGCACTTCCGCGACACCGCCCAATCCTGAATGCGTCAAATTTCTGGCACTCATGCCCGCTCGCGGCTGGCGCCGGGTTTCCCGGGCACCCCATAATCGGGAAACCTGTCACCAGGGAAGGATATATGGACATGGATGCACGATGCAGGAACACGCCTTGAGCACGGCAACGCCATCGCGAAGCGCGCGATGCTGGCTGCCGGCGGCCCTGCTGCTGGCACTGGCGGCGTGCTCGCCTTACGCAGACGCAGAGCGCGATGTCGCCGCGGGTGGACGCGGCCTGGCCAAGCTCAATCCCGCACCGAAGCAGGCCTATGAGCTGGTGCTGACACTGAAGGACGCGCCGGGTCCGTTCGCGATCGTTGAGGGCGTGGCCCAGTACGACGTCAGCAACTACGCAGATTGTGGTCGGATCCTGCCTGCGACCGGCACTGCAGGGCGCATCACCAGCCAGGAACCCGTCGAGCTACGCAAGGTCGGTGAGAACGAATACCGCGGTACTTTCTACCTGGACCGTATGCAGGACGAGGAGTACTACGGGCGCGGCACTTGCCACTGGGCACTGACGGGCGTTGGCGCGATGTTGCGGGCCACTGCCGGCAAAGCGGACACCCGATTCTTGACGTTCCTCAACAAGGAGCGCATGGAGAACGGCTCTCCTCTAACGCTTCTCTACCCAAAACTGATCTATCCACGCGCCGACAACGTCGCCAACTATGGCGCTAGTGGTGAGGAGGATCCCTTGGCGTACAGCGCCGATCTTCGCGATGCGCTGTTCTCAACCACCACCACTGTGCAGAAACTCGCGCCATGAGCTGCCAGTTCAACCATCCCTACCCCCAAGGAGGCCGACATTGCGCCACAAGATGATCCCGTGCCTTGCTCTGCTTCTATTGACCGCCTGCAACCCGGAGACCGCCATGAACCAGGAACGTGCCGCTGCCGAAGCCGATGTCGCCCAGGGTGGGCGCGGCCTCGCCAAGCTCAACCCCAGCCCGCGCAAGGCCTATGAACTGGTGCTGCGCCTGAAGGATGCCCCCGGTGATTTCGCGGTGGTCGAAGGTGTCGCGCAGTACGACGTGACCAACGAAGACCAGTGCGGGCACATCGAACCGGCCACCGGTACCGCCGCACGCATCACCAGCCAGGAGCCGGTGGAGCTGCGCAAGGTCGCCGACGGCGAATACCGCGGCACGTTGTATGTGGACCGTATGCTGGATGAGGACTACTACGGCCGTGGCGTGTGCAAGTGGGAGTTCAGCGGCGCAGGGGCGATGCTGAAGGCAACGGGCGCCGAAGGCGAAACGCGCTTCCTGACCTTCGTCGAGGCCAAGCCACTGACCGAAGGCAGCGCGCATACGCTCTACTACCCAGACGCGGCCTATCCGCGGGCACCGCTTGCTGCCAACTATCCGGCCACCGGCAAGTCCAATCCTGCAGACTACGTCGCCGAACTGCAGGGCAAGCTGTTCACCATGAGCCTCAGCGCCAGTGAGGTCACCCAATGACCATCACCTCTCAGGACTACGCCGCACTTTCCGATGACGCCTATAAGGATCGTGCAGTCGGGCGACGGGCTCCGGGCCAGGAAGAGAAAGTCACGCTCAACGGACACGAGTACAGAGTTCTTGAGCATGTCGACAATCGGATCAACGGTTACCAAGGCACCATTTACCAACGCACGGACACCAACGAGATCGTGGTCGCTCATCGCGGCACGGAGCAGATCGCCCGCGACGCGATCCTGACTGATGGCGGCATGGTGGTAGCCCGTACCAACGTACAGGCCCCCGATGCCATCGCCCTGACTCGAAGCGCGTTGGATATCGCCAAGCAGGACGCCGCATTCGGAGGGCGTGCCCCGCAGGTCACCGTCACCGGCCACTCCCTCGGCGGCGCCCTGGCCCAGATCACCTCGCACCATTTCAACGTCAAGGGCGAGACCTTCAACGCCTATGGCGCGGTCAGCCTCAGCTACCGCATCCCCGAAGGTGGCAACACCATGATCAACCACGTCATGGCCTCCGATCCGGTCAGCGCCGCATCGCCGCATTTCGGCCAGGTCCGCATCTATGCGAAGCCGGACGAAATCAAGACACTCGCCGCAAACGGCTTCAGCAACCATCCGATGCGCGCCCTGATCCCGGACAGCCCGCTGATTGCAGCAGGCAGCTCGTTCGGTGCGCACAAACTGGGCAACTTCCTCGACCAGGGCTCTGTGCTCAAGCACCCTGAAACGCAGAAGCTGGCCAAGGACAACGCCAAGATGATCGAGGAGTACCGCGACGACGTGGAATCACTGCGCCGTGGCGTTACCCGTGCAGCGCGTGGCATCCCGGGCGGCGCCATCGATCTGTACGACCACATCCGCGGCCCGCTTCAGCCTGGTGAACCGGCACGCCGCGAAGCGGAGAAGAACGGCCATCACACCAGCATGCTGCGCATGGACGATGCCAACCACCTGGGCAACCCATTGTTCAACGACGCGATCCGTGGCGTGCATGCGCAGGACGTGCGGGTCGGGCGCGTGCCGGACGTGATGAGCACGCAGCTGGCTGGCAGCCTCGCCGCCGAGATGCATGCCGCTGGCGGCAAGCGGATCGACGAAGTCGTGATGAACGCCGATGCCTCGCGAAGCTTCGCGGTGCAGGGCCAGGGCGGCGACCCGGCACACCTGCGCGTGTCGGTGGACACGGCCATGGCGATGAACACGCCGCTGGAGCAGAGCAGCCAGCGCATCGACCAGCAGGCCGCCGGTCAGCGCCATGCACTTGAGCGTGACCAGCAACTGGAGCAGCAGCAGAACCAGACCCGCAGCATGCAGGCCTGATGGACTGCACGGGAGCCGGTCATTCCGGCTCCCGCTGCACGTCGGCACTCCGGCTCAGGGACCGGAGGCAGCCATCGGCGCGGAGGTACCGGCCGTCACAAACAGATCCGGGCCAGAATCCGGGAAGCCGCCACAGGCCCGATCCCCCGGTGCCACTGGGTCGCAGGGCCACTGGCTGCGCGAAACCTTTTCGCGCAGCTCGAAGCGATCTCCGGTCCAGACCACGAATGCCAGGTGCTCGCGGTTCCAATCACTGAACGCACGCGGGCCACCCTTCTGGGCGGTCTCCGGGTACTGCACGAACCAGCGCATGGCCGGGCCGTACTGCAGCTTGCTGTGGTCCAGGCTGATCCGGCCTTCGCGCGACAGCTGGCGTGCACGATCGGCCTCCGTCAACGGCGGCATCGTCGGCATTGCATCGGCGGTCACATCCCGCGGCGCCGCATCCCCGCGGACCTGGTACACACGCTGGGCCACATAGGCCTCGCGGCAATCCCCCGCTGGCACGCGTACCGGCTCCGCGCCGTACTCATCGCGGTTGGCGACCCGGTCGCTGCAGGTGAACGGCGCCGACACCAGGTAAAACGTACTGTCGGCGTCACGCCCTTCCAGCGAACGCACCCAGATGTCGCCCATCCGCACGATGAAGTCCGGGCGCTGGCCGTAGCCCGGTACCGCCTTGAACCAAGCCTTCTGCTGTACCTCTCGCTCGCGCCAGCCGCGTGGCAGGTGGATATCCTGCGCGGGCAGCGCGACCAGCAGCGCGGCCAGATGCGCCGGCATCGTGCCCTGGCAGGCGCCAATCAGCAGGTCGCCCTGGGTCGCCAGTCGCCCGGCCAGATCCACCGGACAGCGGGCACCGAGCGCACGCTCGGTGGCCTGTTCCGGAGGCAACGGCACGATGGCCAACGCGGGCGGTGCGGGTGCTACCGCCGGAACGGTTGGCTCGACGGTGGCAGGCGGTGCAGCCACAGGCGCCGCCACTGCGGGCGCAACGGGCGCAACCGGCGCAGGCACCAGGTCCGCGGCCGGCGCCGGCTGCGTGCCCACCCCAGGTGCCGCAGGAGGTGTCACGGCAGCCGGTACTTCGGGAGCCGGCGCCGCGACAACGGCTTCGGCCGTCATGGGTGCTGCAACGGGCGCCGCCCCTGCAGGCGCGTCAACGGTCGCCTCGGCAGCGGGGGGCGTTTCCACGGCGGGTGCAGCTGCTTCCTGAGCCTGTGCCGACGCTGCGGCAAGTCCAAGTAACAGCAACCAGAGCGGCGGCAGGCGGCGCACGGATGCATTGCAGCGGGCAGCGGCGTGCCGGGCATTCGAGGGAACGATTCGCATGTGGTGTCCTTACGTTTGGGTTTCCATGTCGGCGCCACAGGGCGCCACGCGTCGTACGTAAAAATACCGGCGGCCCCCTGCCCGCCGGCATCAGGTGTTACATGGATCGAGAACGCTGCTCCTGCTCGCGGGCGAGCGCGGCCGTCGGATCCTGCTGCGCAACACTGGCCGCCAGCTGCTGACTACTCTGCGCCAGTGGCTGCTGTGCGGCCTGCTCCCGGTCTACGGACGCACGCAGCATCGCCGGATCACCCAGCGCGCCCTGCACCGCAAACAGCGTGCGGCCATCGCTGCCGGCCAACAGATGATCGATACGCGACAGGCCGGCCTTCTGCGCGCCCAACGCCAATGCGCCAGCGGTATTGTCGAGTTCCTGTGCACTGCGCAGCCCACTCTGCGGTCCCAGCTGCTGCAGATGCCTGCGCGCATCCTCGAACAACGCATTGCCGGGCTCACCGGCATGCGACATGTCACGTGCAACGGTCTGCGCCGGCGCACCGACTTCGCCGCGATCCAGTCGCGCCATCACGTCCGGCGTCAACTTCTGTTGCCAGACCTCGAAGCGTTGCCGGCGTGCCTCGATGCCATTGAGCGCGCCATTGAGCGCATGCGTTGCTTCGCGCACATCCTCGCGCGCCGCCTCCGGCACCCGCGTCTGCCACTGCCAGACGGCAATACGGCCTGCGTGCTCGGGCTGCGCGGCCAGCTCCGGCTGATTCACCAGGTCCAGATCCAGCGCCTTGCCGGCACGCTCGTAATTTTCCTTGCCGACCAGCGGCAGATAGCCGCGGCCGTGGTACTTCAGCGCGTCACCAGGCGCGTCGTTGCCCATGCGCCCGCCATACATCAGCTCGGCCAGGTTTTCCGGGCGGCCACGCAGCGCTTCCTGGCGGGCGCCCTCCAGCGCAGCGTTGCCATTGCGCCATGCAGCTTCCACCGGGATCTGCGAGATTCCCCGGGTGAAGTTGAAACTCTCGTTGAGCCGGCTCAAGCCGCGCGACTCGTGCCCCGCCTGGGCCATGAAATTGGCCAGTTCAAGCGGGGAGTCGATGCCGGCTTGGGTCGCCTGCCGCAACAGCTGCGACTCTCTATCGGTCGACACAGTGCAACTCCTGAATCTTCATCAGCGCGGATTCCCTTCCGCCGGTTGGAGCTTGGCTCATGGAAGCGACACCTCGGCGACACTGGACGGGTCGAAGTCCTCGAACCGCACCCTGCCCAGCTCCGCCACCGAGTAATCCCGGATGTTGGTCGCTTCGGTCTCGATATCCACAACCTTGCGTCTCACCCCGTCCACCCAGCAGGCCTTGTCCGCGGGCGCATAGCGGAACCGGTAGGTGCTGCTCCAGCGCTCGCGGCTACCGCCGTTGGTGATCACGCTGAAGGTGCCCTTCTCGACCATTGCATACGCAAAAGGGTCGCCGGCCAGGCCACCTCGGGTGGAACACGGCACCAGCTTGTCGTTGCGCGCGGCCAGCTGCCAGCGCCCGCGCCCATCACCGCGCAGCAACAGCAGCACCCGGTTTGGCCCGTGCTGGCCGGGCACCAGCCCTTCCGGCGTCGGCTGGTCGATGACCAGCAGCTGATACTCGATGCCATCGCCGTTGAGCTCGCCCCTGACAGCTTCCAGCAGGTTCGCACCGGACGGAACAAATGCCAGGGCATCGTCCATGTGTGCGCCAACCCTGTCTTCCATCCCCTCCCACTCCTTCAATGTGGTCATGCCGATGCCCGCCTCCCTGCCCAGCCGGAATGCGGTACTCCGGCTTATCCGCGTTTGCGCGGACAGGGATCATAGCCTTGCGTACGGCAAGACCGCGATGATGACGAGCGTTACCCGATGCAGGGGCTGACAGCGTCCTCATTGGACGGAAGAACTCCTGCATTCGGCGGCACTGGCGCGTCATTTTCATGACGCGCGAGGAGCTTACCGCGAGGCGTTCTGCCGCGTCGAAGGCCGAGGAAATCGAAAAGCGGAATTGATCACAGAAAACGAGGCTTAGCGTGAATGGCGCCTTACCTGATGAACAGATCCGCCGTGCAGGCCGTTCTGGCGATCCCGCATTGCCCCTGCGGCAGCTGCTTCCATGCCGCCTTCGCGTTGCATTGCTGCATCGCGACAATGACCGCTCCCTGTTCGGACATGGCGGTGGCAACGCTGGTGGTTTCAGTGCCCAGGCCCGCGTGGGCGACCGCCACGCATTGCGCCTGGAACAAGGTCGCCAATGTGCATTCGCCCTTCCCGAACTCCTTGCACTCCTTCATGGATGCGCGCTTGGCCTTGCCCCGCGAACGCATCGAGTTGCTGATGAAGGTATCGCCGCGGGCATCCATTGCCACGCCGCGCACGGTCTGCGCCCAGTTGGGGCGATTGTTGTACGGGGATCCTGAGCTGCTCACCGGAATAGGCGCACAGCCCTGTACACCCTGACCACCGATGGGATACATGCCCTGCGGGCAGTTGCCTTCGGCAAGCGCGTTGAATGGCAACATGCCTGCAATCAGCAGGCAGGGGAGGAAAGCGAGGTGGATCCGTTTCATGGGGAGACTCATTCCTTTGCTGCCCATTGTGAGAGGTGGGACGGCCTGAGCAGACGATCGCTGCCCAAACTTGCCTCCCGGATTGGGAGGGCTCCGCAGAGCAGACAAGGCCCAGGCTGGCCGGGTACCAGATCATTGGAGAACTCGGCGATTCCAACCGGAGTGCTCGGCAAGCCCCATGGTCGCGCAGCCACGCTGAACGCTCAAAGTCAATCGCGTCAGACTGTGCATCAGCGCAGGCTCGACTGAAGTAAATCACCCAGTTGAAATAGAGCCGGGGCACAGCAAGTTACTGTCGATCAAATAGACGCCGTCGCACCAATATCGCCTTCACGTCGGCATATCGAAGCTTGCCCTAGCCGTTGCCCTGAGCAATCAACACGCTCCAGGTGCTGGCTGTCAGGATCCTTTAGCTAGAACGCCTCATAGACCGGCTCAGAACACGCTGAGTAGGCGACTTTGCATTGCGTTCCAGCCGGATCCACGCAGATCTTTTGTGCCTGCGCAATGGCTTCCTTCAAGTCTTGACCGCTCGCAACGCCACCACGCGCCCCATTGCATTGGCTCTGAGGAACGACCCAAGCGGCACACTGGTTTCGGTACGCGATGAGTATTCGGCAGTCGCGAGCAGCGTGCATGCCGCATCCATCGAGAGCGACACGCTCTGCATCCTCTTTCGTCGCCCTCCCTGTCGCCACGCCTGCTTCGTTCGTACTGGGCGAGGAAGCAATGGCACCCCACGTCTTATGCCACTGGCCAGCGGGTTCCGCCCCACGGGCGCTCCCCCCCCGCTCCAGGGATGGGGGCACACCCCCCCACCCCTTGATCGCCGATGGGGTACTGGCCGGCCGGGCATCGGCCCTCCGCATTGGCGTTATTGGCAACGAGGAGTGCAGCAAACAGCAGCGTCAGAGTCACGAACGCCGGATTACCGCGTAAAGGTTTGAAATCGGCCATTGTCTTGAATCTCCATGACGTCACAACCGATCAGTCTTGCTGGAAGAACGGTTTGGTACAGTCAGAATGGAAAACGGAGCAAGCCTGACTTCCCAAATCCTTGCAGTCCTTGGCTGCCCGCTCCTGCGCCTGTTCTTTCGTCGCCCCGGTGTTGAATCTCATGCCATTGTCCGGTCGTGCAGCCCGGACAACCGCATAGCATTGGTTGTAGTAGGTAAAAACAACTGTGCAGTCGGTAGCTCCGCCCTGCCGGCATCGCTCGACGGCTTGGCGCTCTGCCGAAGCCTTGGCCTGATGCCCAGTGGCAGAACCTGCATCTCCTCCAGGCGAGCTGGCGACTGCACCCCATGTCTTGACCCAGTACCCGGGATTCTCCTGCGGGGCGCTCTGAGTCGCGCCGGGTATGGGTGCGCAGCCTCCAACGCCTTGGCCACCAATCGGGTACTGGCCCCCAGGGCAACGGCCTTCGGCATTGGCATTTTCAGTAACGACGAGCACGGCAAACGCCAGCGTCAAAAACCCAAGAAATGTTACCCAGATGCTTGAATCCGGCCATTGCCAAGACATTTTGGACATCACTGTTGATCACTCGGTGGTCTGATGCTCCGCACCCGTCATCTTCCTTGAAGCCTTCCGCAGTGCTTCAAGCGACATCCAAAGAACGGGAGGCAATATGATTTGCCATATCAGCCCTCCTGAAAGAAGGGCTTGGTGCAGTCCGAGTGGACGAACGTGCACTCCTGGCTTCCCGAATTCCGACAATCCTGCGTCGCCCTTTCCAGCGCCTGTTCCTTGGTAGCACCCGCGTTGAACATCGTTCCATTGTCCGGCCGGCCGGTTCTGATGGACGCATAGCACTGGTTGTAATAGGTGTACAGAACCTTGCAATCAGTTGCTCCCCAGTGACCGCAGCGCTCGATCGCCTGTCGCTCGGCCGAGGCCTTGGCCTGATGGCCAGTCGATGCACCCGCATCGCCATTCATGGATCCCGCAACGGCTCCCCACGTCTTAACCCAGTGCCCGGGATTCTCATCAGGCGCGCTCCGGCCTGCACCAGGGATGGGAGCACAGCCGCCCACTCCCTGATCGCCGATCGGATACTGGCCCGGAGGGCAGCGACCTTCTGCTAACGCAGAATTGATGTATGCAGAACCCATAAACACGAAAGACAAGCAAAGATATTTCAGAAAACCGTTGGCGCTCATCGTCAGTCCAGCCTCTAATTTCCTTGATTGGCGTTCGCCGCGCCACGTTGACCAGGTGTGGTTCCTCCCGCCCCGCCCGTGCCGTCAAACACTCGGCCCAGACTGTTCTGAGGATTTGCTGCATTGTGGCCCGACGCCGCCTCTGGAGCCGCCGGCGGCGGAGCCGACATGCCCGGCGGACGACCATCGGCACTCGGCGAGGCACTTGCGCCACCACCTATCTGCGAATATGCCATGAAGGTGCCCAGGGTACCCTGGAAGAACATCGCTGCCATTGGGGGTGTAGTCAGGATCAACGCGGTGAGGATCAGGCCCATGCCTCCCTGCTGCATCGCCTGGCTGGTCATGCCATCGCTGGACGCGCCCATCAGCGGGAACTTGTTCACAAGCGCTATCATCCAGGACGAGGCAGAACTGATGGTTGGCGACATTCCCACTTGGCACAAAGCCAACGCCTGATGCACGGCCAGAAACGGGAAAGGCCTTCATCAGGCCTTTTCCTTTGAGAAATCACGGCAAAATTGCAACGAGCGACAGAGCTCTATTGCCGCTAGACCTCACATCAGCGGAATGGCTTGAACTCAGACATACTGCAAGCAGAGTAGATAACAGTACAACTGCGCCCTTTACCCTCGGATTCACAACGGCGTACTGACTCCACCTTCGCATCCTCTTCATTAGGTGATCGATACGCCACGGTTGTCACGTCGGCGAGGGGTACTGAGCCGATCACCGGGCCAGCTAGCGCGGCGCATTGATTGTGGTACTCAAGAATGACTTTGCACTTCTGCCCTCCCATGCGCCGACATTCAGAGAGCGCGAGGGATCTGGCTTCGCTCTTTGTTTTTTTTACCTCTGCCACACCAATCGCCAAATTTTGGCCAACTTGATGGTCTGCGTCCTGCGCCAATGCACCCCATCGGGTTTCCCATTTTCCAGTTGGCATGGGGCCACTACTCTCACCACCAGCTTGACCACCGGGAATTGGCGCACAACCTCCTACACCCTGACCTCCCACTGGGTACTGCCCTGGGGGGCAACGTCCTTCCGCCAACGCCACATTAGAAATAATGAGCAGCAAAAGCACGACAATGCACTTCATACGCACACCTCTATCATTCGATACTGTCATTCCACGATCAGGCACCAGCCTGCCCATACTTTCCAGTATCTTGCTTGATCTCACCTGATCGCCCAATACCGTAACCAGAAGTCGCGCCGTGGCCCGAACTGACCGATGGAGCACTGGAATGATCCTTTGTCTGGGCCGGCGTGTAGTAACTACCCGGCGGCTGCCCACTCGGGCCCGGCGGCTGCGCCACCGGGCTACCACCTATCTGCGAATATGCCATGAAGCTACCCAAGGTGCCCTGGAAGAACATGGCTGCCATTGGGGGCGCAGTCGGGATACGCGTCGTTAAGATCGGGCCTATGCCGCCGTGCCAGATCGTCGATTGGTCATGTTACCGGTGGACGCGGCCATAACCGAGAAGTCGATCATCGGCTCATTCGTACAGAATGGAGCCGAAACACGAGTCATGGCCTCTTACACGGGGTAGCCATTCACCACGTTCATAGGACGCGCCCATGAGCGGGGACTTGTTCACAAGCGCCGTCATCCAGAACGAGGCCGACACACGGATGACCATGTCCAGCGCGATCGAGACCATCGCCGCCAGCACCGCCATGGAGAACATGGTTCCAATGCCATAGAACAACCATCGCTGGAACAACTGTTTGGTCTGGTCGAACAGAAGGCAAAGAATGAACAACGGCCCGAATCCGATGAACAACGCCATTGCCACTTCGTAGAGCAGAAGCATTGAACCC